>JAFMJK010000193.1 GCA_017853515.1 Chthoniobacterales bacterium
TGCGGGTGAGTTGACGGCCGTCGAGGGACGCATGGCCGAGCCGGGTTTCTGGGACAACAAAGACAAGGCCCAGGCCGATGTGGAAAAAGTGTCCCGCCTGCGCGGACTCATCGAGCCCTTCCGCGGACTAGATACCCGCATCAACGACCTCGCCGTTCTGCACGAAATGGCGACCGAGGAAGCTCCGGGCGACACCCGCACGCAGGCCGAACAGGAAGTGATCAAGGAATTCCACGACCTCGAGAAATCCCTCGATGCCTTCGAAATCCAATGCCTGCTCGGCGGCGAATTCGACCGCAACGACGCCTATGTCACCATCCACAGCGGCGCCGGCGGGACCGAGGCCTGCGACTGGGCCGACATGCTCATGCGCATGTATCAGCGCTGGATCGAGCGGCACGGGCTCAAATCCGAAATCCTCGACATCCAGCCCGGCGACGAAACCGGCGTCAAATGGGCCACCCTCAAAGTCACCGGTGACCATGCCTACGGCTACCTGCAGACCGAACGCGGCGTGCACCGCCTCGTGCGCATCAGTCCGTTCGACAGCAACAAACGCCGTCACACCTCTTTCGCCAGCATCGACATCACTCCGGAAATCCCGGAGGACGCTCCGATCGAAGTCGAAGAGCGCGACCTCCGGATCGACACCTACCGCAGCGGCGGCAAAGGCGGGCAGAACGTCAACAAGGTCGAAACCGCCGTCCGCCTCACGCACCTCCCGTCCGGTATCGTCGTGGCCTGCCAGGCCGAGCGCAGCCAGTTGAAAAACCGCAACCTTGCCATGAAGCTTCTCAAAGCAAAGTTGTATCAAGTCGAGCAGGACAAGAAACGCGCCGAAGTCGAACGCCAATACGGCGAGAAAGGCGACATCGCCTGGGGCAACCAGATCCGCAGCTACGTCTTTCAACCCTACCAGATGGTCAAGGACCTGCGCACCGGCGTGCAGACCAGCGACGTGCAGGGCGTGATGGACGGCGACCTCGACGCCTTCATCCACGGCAAACTCCGCGGCCTCACCTACAAAAAAGGCGCCGGCGACGAGGACGAAGACCTCTAGATGGGCGCCAGGGCTCGCTCCGGCCTTTGCCTGCTCGCCGCGTGCCTGCTCGCAGGCTGCGCGCACTTCGGTCGCCCCTGGTCACCAACCGGCATCGACCACGCGGTCTTCGTGTGGCTCAAGGAGCCCGGAAACGCCAAGGACCGCCAAATCCTGATCGAAAAGTCGCAAGAGTTGGCTGGCCACATCCCGCAGATCCGCTCGTTCCGCTGGGGGACGCCCGTGCCGAGTGGACGAGCCATCGTCGACGACACTTACGATCTGGCTTTGGTCATGAACTTCGCCAACCGGAAAGCCCTCGAGGTCTACGAAAACCATCCCGAGCACACTCGCGCCGCCAAGGAAGTGCTGCGCCCGCTGACCCGAAAAGTCATAATCTACGACATCGAGCAGAACTAGGCCATTGCCTCGCGCAGGCGGCACACATCCGCGTGCAGTTTCGAAGCCTCGGTCTTGCGATCTGTCCGCGCGGGACAGCTTTCACCGAAGACAACTATCGCCTCGAACGATCGCAGCGCGAGGAAACGCCAGACGTGCGGGACAAAGCCGAGGCCGCCCCACCAGCAAATATCTCTGACCGTGTCTCCCGGAGGATCGGCTCGGTAGCGCAGCGCGACCGGTGTCACGTCACACCCGGTTTCGAGCGCTGCCTGCAAAAGAGCGCTGCGGAATGGCAGCACTGTCGCTCCGTCCGTGCTCGTCCCCTCGGGAAAAAGGACAACGGGCACGCCGCGCGCCAACGCGTGCTTGAGGTCTTCGACTTGGCCAGTCACTTCGCTCCGGTGCGCACGGCGCACGAAAACCGTGCCGGCCAATTCCGCGGCCCAACCGATGAAAGGCCAGGCCCTCACTTCGGCTTTGGAAACAAATGCACACGGGCAGGACGAACCGAGCGCCGCGATGTCGACGTAGGAAAGATGATTGCTCACGATGAGGCCGCTGCGCGGCGGCGTTCCTCTAACTTGGAGATGTCCGCCGACGATCCGCAACGAACAGCGCAGCGTCCATTGCAGCCAAAGGACACCCATCGCCGCCTTGTCGGCCGAACTCCGCCATCGGAAAAACAAATAGGCCGGCAGAGTGAGCGGAAGAAAAAGAGCGAGGAGCCCAAGGCGATAAAGTCTCCTGAGGGGGCCCATCGCGGTCAGGGCGCGGGAACGTAGGACGGCGCAATCTGGGTGAGCACCTGCCGCGGACGCTCCGCGGCGATAATGGAAGCCGGTTTGCACGGCACCCGGACGCTCCCTTTGTAGGCGATTTGCCCTGTGACACCCGGGACTGGTGCTCCGTTTTGCAAACGCTTGGCCAAATCGCCGCCCTGCGCAGGGTTACCGGCGAGAAGCACACGCAGGGCATCAAAGCCGAGCGCGCCGAAGGCATCGGGCGCCCCGCGGTAAGAGCCGCGAAAGGCCGACAAGAGGGGCGCCGGTGCGTCTTGGGCAGGGTAAGCGTGCGTGGTGAAGTAAACACTCTCGGCGAGTGGCTCGCCCGTCCAGAAAGCCGGATCGTCGTAGCCGTCGCCCCCGACAATCGGGCCCTTGAAACCGGCGGCGCGCATTTTCGCGATGACGCGCGCCGCCTCCTTGGCCGATTCCGCCGCGAGGTAGATCGCCTGGAAGGAACCGAGATCGCGGGGCAAACCGACCGGCTCGCCACTGCGGTAAGACATGGTTTCCACCACCGTGCCCCCCGATTTCTCGAACGCATCGGCGAAGTAGCGCTGGAGTAGGCGCGTGTAGCTCTGCGCGGAGTTGTAGATGACCACGACTTTCGCAATGTTTTTTGCCCCGCGTAGCCATTGCGCCGCGGCCGCCGCTTGTACGTTGTCTCCGAAGCAAGCGAGAAAGAAACGCGGGCCGATCTGCCTCGGCAAAAGCGGCGATGTTGCCCCGGAGGTAACGAAGACCTTGCCCGCTTTGACCGCCTCACGACCCGCAGCCAGCGCCACGCCGGTATCGGAGATGCCGACAAACGCGGCCACATCCGGGTGGTTTTGCAGGACGCCCTTCACCGCCTGCGCCGCGGAGGCTGGCGTGCTGTCGTACGGCGCGTGGATCAACTCGACCGCCTGCCCGGAACGATTGGCCACTGCGGCAGCCGCCTGAGTCCCACGCCAAGAGGCATCGTCGAGCGGTTTCAGAAATCCGGCGTTCGCATAGACCGCGCCGATCTTGACCGGTGCGGCCGAGGCGGGGACGCCGAGGAGGGCGAAAACCAAGAAAGGCAGAACTTTCAGCATTCCCCTCTTTTAGGTCTGCGGTGCGCCGCTGCCAAGCGTCCGGCAAAAGGCCACTCCGGAAGCCGAAATTCGTGCTGTAAACCGATGGCTGAAAAATGAACACTTTTCCCGATGAAAACCCTGCTGTCCCTCCTGCTTCTTTTGCCCGTCACCTCCTTTGCCTCGCTCGAAGAACTCATCGGCACCGAATTGGTCGACGCCCAAGGCGACAAGGTTGAAACTTCGTCGCTGCAAGGAAAAGTCATCGGCCTCTATTTCTCCGCCTCCTGGTGCGGACCATGCAAAATGTTCACGCCGCAATTGGTCGAATTTCGCGACCGCAACGACGACAAATTCGAGGTTGTTTTCGTGAGCAGCGACCGAAGCGCGGAAGACCAGCAGGCTTACATGAAGGACTACGACATGGAATGGCCGGCGATTCCCTTCGATTCCCCGCTGCGGCAGGAGCTCGGGGCCAAATACGGCATCCGTGGGATCCCCTCGCTCGTCATCATCGACGACCAAGGCAATCTCATCACCAAAGACGGCCGCTCCGAAATAAGCGGATCCGATTCCGATGCGCGCAAGGCCCTGCGCGACTGGCGCCGCGCCGCCGGCAAAGATGACGGCGGGGACGACGACTGATCAGGACCTTCGGCGCCAGAGCACAAGCAAAGAGGCAAGCGAGGCGACAAGCATCGTCGTGATCAACGACGCGGCAAAAAGTTTGGGCTGCCCCTCGGCGTAAGCCATCCATCCGGCCGCCGATCGCCACGCGAACGCGGCGACAAGAACGATCGTGCTGACCCGCGCCGCGGCCTTGGCCCACGTCAACCCCTTCAGCATGAGCACACCCCAAAACGCCGACAATCCCCCGAACGTTCCTCCCGAAATCAGCGCCGTCTTCGCCCCCGCCGGATTGGACAAATATCCCGCCACCCCGCAGAGGATGAGGAAGATTCCGAATCCGACGAAC
>JAFMJK010000194.1 GCA_017853515.1 Chthoniobacterales bacterium
TCCTGATCCAGGTTATGCATGGCTGCCGGAGTCTTTCCCTCAACCCTCATCCCTCGACTCTCAACTACTTTGCCTGCTTGGGAGCAGGCGTGAATTTCAATTCCACCGGCGGCTCTTCCGTCTTTCCGCGCCACGGCAGATCCTGCACGTCGAAAAACGTGACGTAGAGCATGTAGCCGATGAGAAGCATGGCGAAACCGCTCTGCACGATCTCGAGCACGCGGACATTGATCGGCTTGCGACGGATCGCCTCGATGATCGCCAGCGTGATATGGCCGCCATCCAGCACGGGGATCGGCAGAAGATTGAGCAGCGCCAGGTTCACGTTGAGCACCACGCTGAACCATATGGCCAGGCGCCATCCGTCGGGCGACTCGAAGAGCAGGTAATAAATGCGCATGATGCCGACCGGACCGCTCAAGTGCTCGGCCTTGATATCGCTGCGCGGGGAAAACACGGCGGACAGCGTGTCGACCATGGTGCGCACGCTGCCGACCACCAGATCCAAGGGATTCGGGTGCTCGAGCACGGTGACGCCGCGGTCATCCCACATGATGCCGACCCGGGGCTTTTTCTCACCTTCCGGCACGCGCGGCGTCACGTTCACATGGAGTGTCTGGTCGCCGCGCTTCACCGTCAGATCGATCGCTCCGCCCTGATGCGTGTCGAGGTATTCGGACAGTGCGGCCAAGCTGAGCAGAGGCTGACCATCAGCCGCCACAATGAGGTCGCGCGGTTGCAGTCCGGCCTCGGCCGCCGGGCTATCGGGAAAAACTTTGGCCACCATCGGGGTCTGCGCGGGCAGGATGCCGATCTGGCGCAGCTTGCGGCGTCCCCACCCTTGGCGTTCGGGCACGGTCGGCTCGACCTCGACCTTCATGACCTGACCGCCACGCTCGAATTCGACCGGGATGAGAGGCTCTTCGCTGCGAACCACATTCCAAGTGACGCTTTTGCGCATGTTGCCCATGCCGGCGAATTTGCTCACCGCATGCCCATTGACCTCGAGGATGCGGTCGCCGGCTTGCAACCCCGCTTTGGCCGCAGGTCCGTCGGGCAGGACGTAACCGATGACCGTGGTGCTTTCCGCCTCGCTGACCGGACGACCGACGAACCAGACAATCACCGCGCAGAGCAAGGCCAGCGTCATACTGGCCAGCGGACCGGAGATGGCGACGATGATTTTGTCCAAAGCGGAGACCGGAGGCAAAGCGGCGCGGTCGTGCTTGCTCTCTCCTTCGACCGATTCCATCGGCGCGAGTTGCGGCAGCGCAACGAACCCGCCGGCCGGGATCGACCCCAGGCTGTATTCCACCCCGCCGATCGTCTTCTTCCAGATCGGCTTGCCGAACCAGATGCCGAATTTTTCCACGACAAGACCCCGCCAGCGTGCGGCGAAGAAGTGGCCCATCTCATGGGCGATGATGATCAGATTGAAAAGGAGCAGGACCTCGAGAAGGATTCCCGCCACCCGCAGGTAGTCAGCCATATTGATCGGTCACCATAGCACGGATGCGGACAGGTTCACGTCCGAATTCCGCCCCGCGCTTCAGGGAAGGAGGTCCACACCGAAGCGCTTGGCCACAAGAGCGGTGACGGCAAAGCAGACAAAAGTGAGCAGGGCGGACCAAACGAGCGACCACCAAAAGCCGACGCCTTTGTTCAGGAGCCACGGCATGAGAAGAAACATCGGCATCGTCGGGATGACATACCAGAAGGTGTAAAAAGCGTGGTTCGACAGCTTTTCCGTCCCCTGCTTTTCGAGGTGCAGCCACACGAGCACCATAATGGTGACAAAGGGCAGAGAAGAAACCAGCGCGCCGAGGCGGTCGCTGCGTTTGGCCAATTCGGAAACGAGGACGATGACAAACGCGGTCACCGCATACTTGGTGATGAGCAGGGTCATGCCCGCATCATGGGCCGGCCTGCCGTCTTGGCAATCACGACATGCCGGACCCGCGCGGCCGCACCCCCCGCAAGGTGGGTGAAATTCTCATTGGCGTGCGGCCCGCAGCGACCACAATGGATGAGATGCCGGATCCCGCCTCCGTGACTAAAGTCGCCTTCCTCGGCGACTATCCGCCGCGCCAGTGCGGCATCGCCACGTTCACCCGCGACCTGCGCGAGGCCGTGGCCGAGGCCAACCCGGATTGGACTTGTCCGGTCATCGCCGTTTCCGACCGGCCCGGCGAATACCACTATCCGGACGACGTCCGCTTCGAGATCCCCCAACCCGACATGGCGTCCTACGTCCGCGCGGCCAATTTCCTCAACCTCGCCCACGTCGACACGCTTTGCGTCCAGCACGAGTTCGGCATCTTCGGCGGAGCGGCCGGCAGCCATCTGCTCGGACTTCTCCGCCGCGCGCGCATGCCGGTCGTCACCACCCTGCACACCGTGCTGGAAAATCCCGAACAGGACCAACGCCGCGTTTTCGAGGAATTGATCGACATGTCCACGCGCATTGTCGTCATGGCCGAACGCGCGCGCCGCATGCTGCGCGAGATTTACCGCTATCCGGAGGAAAAGATCGCCCTCATCCCCCACGGCATTCCCGACGTGGCCTTCACCGATCCGAGTTTTTACAAAGACCATTTCGACGTCGCCGGGCGCCCGGTCATGCTGACCTTCGGATTGCTCTCGCCGAACAAAGGCATTGAGCACGTCATCCAGGCGCTTCCGGAAATCGTCAAGAAGCACCCGCGCCTCGTCTACATCGTCCTCGGCGCCACGCATCCGAATCTCCTCCGCGACGGCGGCGAGAACTACCGCCTGCAACTCGAGCGCCTCGCCCGCAGCCTCGGGGTGGAAAAAAATGTCCTTTTCGTCAACCGCTACGTCTCGAATGCGGAACTCTGCGAATACATCGGCGCGGCCGACATCTACATCACGCCCTACCTCAACGAGGCGCAGATCACCTCGGGAACTCTCTCCTATTGCTACGGCGCGGGCAAAGCGGTCGTCTCCACGCCCTACTGGCACGCGGTCGAATTGCTCGGCGACGGTCGCGGGGTCATCGTGCCCTTCCGCGACGCGGGGGCCATCGCGCACGAGGTGACGGCCTTGCTCGACGACGAAGCGCGCCTCAACTCCCTGCGCAAACAGGCCTACCTCGCCGGACGCAACATGGTCTGGAGCCATGTGGCCGGCGAATACACCCTCGTTTTCCACGAGGCATGCGAGCACTTCGAGGCCAACCGCGGCAAGCGCCCCGAAAGCCCCGCCCACTTGGGCGAACATTCCCACCTGCCCCCGTGGCGATTCGATCATCTGATCCGCATGACCGACGGAACCGGCATGCTGCAGCACGCGCGCTTCACCGTGCCATGGTATGAGCACGGCTACTGCACCGACGACAATGCCCGCGCGCTCCTGCTGTCCGTCCTGCTCGAGGAACTGGACGAGGCCCCGAAGGAAGTTCGCGCGCTGCGCTCCGCCTATGCCGGTTTCTTGCAGCATGCCTTCGTCGACTCGACCGGACACTTCCGCAACTTCATGAGCTTCGATCGCCGCTGGCTCGAGGAAAAGGGATCGGAGGACAGCCACGGGCGCGCACTCTGGGCGCTCGGCGCGGTGGTCGGGCGCACCCGGAGCGAAAATCTCCGTGCGTGGGCCGCGCCGCTTTTCGAGTCGGCCCTGCCCGCCGTCTACGCCTTCACCTCCCCGCGCGCCTGGGCCTTCGCCATCCTCGGATTGCATGAATATCTGCGCAGCTTCGAGGGCGACCTCATGGCGGCGCGGAGCCGCGAGGAACTTTCCGCGCGGCTTTTCGGATTGTGGGATTCCGTCTCGTCGAAGGAATGGCCGTGGTTCGAGGATGTTGTCGGCTATGACAACGCGCGGATGAGCCACGCGCTCATCCTGACCGGACGCTGGACCGGCAACGAACGCATGCGCGACACAGGATTGAATTCGCTGCGTTGGCTCATGGACCACCAGCGCGGCGAGCGGGGGTGCTTCCGTCCGATCGGCTCGAACGGATTCTGGCACCGCGGCGGAAAGCCCGCGGAATTCGACCAGCAACCGATCGAGGCCGCGGCGGCGGTCAGCGCGTGCATCGAAGCACTCAACGCCAGCGGCGACGAATACTGGCGCGGCGAGGCGCAGCGCGCGTTCGACTGGTTCCTCGGATCGAACGACCTCAACGAGGCGCTCTACGATTTTTCCACCGGCGGGTGCCGCGACGGGCTGCATGCCAATCGCGCCAACCAGAACGAAGGCGCCGAATCGACCCTCTCTTTCCTCATGGC
>JAFMJK010000018.1 GCA_017853515.1 Chthoniobacterales bacterium
CGCCATGAGAAATTATTCCCTCCACGTTCTCCTTCTTCTCACCGGCTTGGCCTTGTGCGCCTGCCGGTCGCCGGAACCGGAACCGCGCCCGGGCACCATCAGCATCAACACAGGCGGTATCGGCGGACCCAATATCCAGATCGGCGGGATCGACAACGACGACGCCACACCGGCCACCATCGACATCGACTGACTGGCATTGACGCCGGTAGCCCGCGATGGCAATTTGGCGTCCTTTCTCAGGTGAGGTGGCTGAGTGGTCGAAAGCAGAGCTTTGCTAAAGCTCCGTAGGCCTTAAAACCTACCGAGGGTTCGAATCCCTCCCTCACCGTATTTCTTACGATGAGAACCCTCGGGTTTGAGCCGAGCGCAGCGAACCGGAGGTCGCAGGACCGGAGATGGCCGCAGGCAAACGGGCGAAGCCAATCCCTCCCTCACCGCCATTTGCGCGCCAGCGCAACAAACGGGAACGGTCGAGCAAAGTGAGACCAATCCTTCCCTCACCGGTTTCCTCAGCAACACGGAACCGTCATGGCTCCGCGCAGCTTGCCAGGCGTGCCCGGCGGGACTTAAGTGGACGTATGCGGAAAGATCGTATTTTTGCGGTGGTGATCCTTTTGGCGCTCGGGGCCGGTGCGTTGGCCGCGCAGCGCTACAAGCCGCTCAGTTCGCAGACCATGCCGGATACGCTGGTCATGCTGGACGGAAGCCAGGTGCGCGGGCTGATTTTGAAGAATACGGCGGACGACGTCCTCATCCAGACGGAGAACGCCGAATTGCTCGTCCCGAAATCGCAAATCCGGCGCATCAGCGACGAGATGGAGGGCGAGATTGTTTTTGCGGAGGTGACCAAGCCCGGGCGGCTGCCCTCGTGGCGGGCCATGATCTATGATCTGCGCAACCACGACTCGATCTACGCGATCGAGCAGATCCCCGCCACACGGATCGAGGAAGGTTACTTGAAAAATATCCCCTACCTTTCCTTCCGCGTGAACGACCAATCGGAGTTCAACGTCTACGGCGACCCGCAAGACCCCGTGGCCATCGAGTTCGGCATGTACGGCGAGCGGCGGAAGAATCCCAAATACCACCGCATCGTGCGCGAGTTTCTCGCCGGGCACCTCCACAGCCGCGAGCAGATCTCCGCGCTCTATTCCCTGCCCTTCCGCGGCGGCGAAAAGCGGGTCGGCCCGATGTCACTGCGGATCACGCCGCCTTCGGAGGCCGACGCTTACGGCGGGTGGTGGATCGCCGTCTCCAATCCCTCCCGATTCGCCGCGGCGCGAGTCGGCGATGCCGAGTATGCGGCGGTCACCAGGCCTTTCGACGAGATCAGTTACCGCGACGGGCGGTTGCGCCGCGAAAATGTGGAGAAGGACAAAGACTGGCTGGCAGCTATAGTCCGGCGGATGACCGGGACGGTGCCGCAGGTGCGCGGATTTTACCGCGACAAAGACGGCGTGTTCCGGCTGATCGGGTTCGGCAGCGACTCGTAGCGCGGGCAGATTCAGCCCGCGCAACCGAGGAGCTTTCTCTCGCGAACGATTTTCGCCACTGCGGGCGGCACGCACTTTTCCCATGCAGGGTCCCCGGCGCGTAACTGGCCGAGCACGGCGGGAGATTTGATCCCGAGGATTTCTTCGCGGTAGTCCGTGACCGGCACAATGAATTCGTTTTCCCGGAGGTAGGCGTAAAGATGGTGCAGGCGCGGATCGACGCGGAAGTTGTCCGCCGTGATGATGCTGCCGTCGCCGGAGAGCCGGGGGTAAGCGTAAAGACGGACGTTCTTTTTGAAAAGGCGTCCGAGACCCTCGAGGATGCCGCCCTCGAGGTCCTTGTAATACTTTTCGCGGAAGACTTCCTCGAGCGAGGGCACGCCCAAGGCCAGCCCGATGGCCTCGTTGGTGTAACGGGCGATGTAATCGACGAGGCGGAAATACTCACCGAAACTCGAAACCAGGACGGTTTGACCGAGCGCGCCGAGGATGTCCGTGCGGTCGAGGAAGTCCTGCGGGTCGAGATCGCCGGTGCTGAGCAGGTTTTCCATGGTGATCTCGGCGAGGGTGAGGACGCCACGCGGCGCTTCTTTTTCGCGCGGGGCGAAATCGTCGTAGGCGCAGCGCAGCATTTCGTAGGTCACGTGCGTGACGGGGCGGAAGCTGCCGCGTTCGACAAGCACGGCGCGCTTGTAGAGTTCCTCGGCCGGCTGCAGCACCTCGCCGTCCGCACGGAACATGGCCGCGCGGCCCAGGCCTTGCGCCACGAGTTGCAGGCTCATCAGCCGGTTGTCCACGCCGCGGAAAGCCGGCCCGGCGAAGCGGATCATATCCACCTCCATGCGCTTCGGCGTGAGGTCATCGAGCAGGCTGCCGATCAGTTTCGCCGGCTCGGCGTGCATGCGGAACGCTCCGTAGATGAGATTGACCCCGATGATGCCGAGCGCCTCCTGCTGCGCGATGTTTTCCGCATCGAGCATGCGCACGTGGATGATGATCTCGTTGACCGGACCGCGCGGGGCCGTCTGGAAGCGGAGCCCCATCCAACCGTGCGACTCGGTATGGCTGTGGTAGCTGCGCGCCGCCACGGTGTCGGCGAAAACAAAAAAGGTCTTATCCGCGCCCATCTTGGCATCGAGGCGCTCGCGCAGGAGTTTGTATTCGTGCTCGAGCATGCCGTCGAGGCGCTCGCGGCTGACGTAGCGCTGCACCGGGCCGTAGATCGCGTCGCTGAACGTCATGTCGTACGCGGACATGGTCTTGGCCACAGTGCCGGCGGCGGCGCCGACAAAGAAAAAGCGGCGCGCCACTTCCTGCCCCGCTCCGATTTCGGCGAAGGTGCCGTAGACGCGCGGGTCGAGGTTCAGCTCGAGGGCTTTGCGGTTGACCTGCAGGTTGAAGTTGTCGGCGGGCATTACGGCGCGGGATATTGCCGCGTGTTTCCCGACCCAGCAACGGCAAAGCGGGCGCTTGCCTCCCGCGGCATGCGGCCGCGAGAATTGGCGGCATCCCTCCCATGAGCGCGCGCGCCCTTTTTCTCCGCGTCCTTCTCGCCGCCGCGCTGCTGGCCGGCGCGTGCTCGCCACCCCGCGAAGCAGCCAACCGCGTGGTCATCTGGCACCAGAAAGCCGGGGCGGAGCGCGCATTCTTCGAGCAGATCGTGGCCGAATACAACCGCGCGAACCCGGGCGAGACGGTCAAAGCCGTCTACCGCGAGGGCGAGGAACTCCGCGATTCCTTCATCATCGCCGCGGTGGCGGGACAGGGCCCGGACCTCGTCTTCGGCCCGGCGGACAACATCGCGGTGTTCGCCGGGACGAAAGCGATCAGGCCTTGGTCGGAGGTTTTCGGGGGGGAATTTTTCGCCGGCTTCACCGAGCAGGGCGTTGTGCGCTGGAAAGGCCACCCGTGGTTGCTGGCCGACCAGACCGGCAACCAACTCATGCTCGTCTACGACCGACAGGCCATGGCCGGCGCACCGGCGACGCTCGACGATCTGGTCGCCATGGGCAAAGACCTCACGGTGCGCGACACGCAAGGCACCACGCGTTACGCGCTGACCTGGAATTACTCCGAGCCGTTTTTCTTCATTCCTTTTCTCACCGGATTCGGCGGTTGGATCATGGACGACGCCGGCCGCCCGACCCTCGACACGCCGGAGATGCGGGCCGCGTTGCAATTCGTCCTCGACCTGCGCGACAAGCACGGCGTCATGCCGCAATACGAGGATTACGCCACGGCCAACCTCATGTTCCTGCGGCGGCGCGCGGCCATGATCATCGACGGTCCGTGGTCCTGGGCCGGATACGGCGTTCCCGGGCGGAGCATGCTGGCGCTCCTGCCCCTCAACACGGCCACCGGCCTGCGCTGCCGTCCGATGCTCGCGGCCAAGGGCTACAGCTTGAATGTCAACACGCCGCCCGAAAAATTCGGCCTTATCCGCCGTGTGGTCGCCCACCTCACCGGCCCGGAGGTGCAACTGGGCATGGCGCGGAAACTTTTCACCACGCCCACACGGCGCACGGTGCTGGAGGAACCCGACTTCCGCGACAACCCCGTGTTGCAACTGGCGCTGGAGCAGGCGAAAAATTCCGTGGCCATGCCCGCCGCGCCGCAACTCCGCCACATTTGGGACGGCATCCGCGGCCCCTACCGGCGCGTCTTCGCCGGGGACATGACGCCGGACGAGGCCGCACGCGCCATGCAAAAGGACGCCGAGGAGCGGATCGCGGGAGGCGGTTTGTGAAGACGCGCGAAGAAGCCCTGCGCGAAGCCACCGAGTTGGCGGTGCTGGCCGAGTGGGATCCGACCGCACGTCGCCGCGCTTTTCTCTCGCTGTGCCTGTGGCCCGCCCTGCTCGTGCTGCTGCTCGTGCTGGTTTACCCGCTTTTTTACAATGTGGTTTTGTCCTTTTCCGACGCGAGCATCTACCGCATCAGCGACTGGAAATTGACCGGCCCGCGCCAATACCTTCTCGTTTTCCGCGAGCCGGAATTCTGGATCACCTTCAGCCGGACCGTGGTGTGGACGGTGCTCTGCACCGCCGCGCAGGTTTTCGTCGGCGTGGTTCTCGCTCTGGTCATACAGCAGGATTTTCTGCGCGGCAGGTCGGCGTGGCGTTTGCTGCTCCTGCTCCCGTGGGCCGTGCCGCAATACATCACGGCGCTGACTTGGCGCAGCATGTTCGCCGGCGAGGCCGGAGCGGTGAACTCGCTGCTCGCCGTTTTCGGAGTCCCCGCCGTCGACTGGCTGAATCTTCCCGTGCCGGCTTTCCTCGCCATGGTGCTGGTCAATGTGTGGATGGGCTTTCCTTTCATGATGGTCGTGGCGCTGACCGGCTTGCGAGCCATCCCGGATTCGGTTTACG
Source organism: Chthoniobacterales bacterium (assembly GCA_017853515.1). Taxonomy (GTDB): domain Bacteria; phylum Verrucomicrobiota; class Verrucomicrobiia; order Chthoniobacterales; family JACTMZ01; genus JACTMZ01. The sequence goes on from JAFMJK010000018.1 coordinate 4,864, forward strand.
AGGCGGCACGCTTGGAGAGCGCTTCGGCGTGGCAGCAACTGACCAAACTGACTGTCCCTTTGCTTCGGCCGGTCATGCTTCCGGCCACGACGCTCGGCATCGTCTGGAACTTCAACAGCCTGAACCTGGTCTGGCTCTTTTCCGACGGCGGCGAGCCCGCGGACACGACGCACATCCTTTCGTCCTACGTTTACAAAACGGCGTTCACCTACTACCGCTTCGGGTGGTCCGCGGCGCTTTCGGTCGTCATCTTTGTCATACTTTTCCTTGCCGCGCAGGGATTCCTGCAGGCCGCGCGCTGGCGGCGCTGATCAGCGGCGCAGCAGAAGGTCAACCGCGGCCGGTCCGGCAAAAACCCAGAGCAGCGCGCCCGCGGCAAGGTAAGGCCCGAAAGGAATGCGTCCCGCTTCGTCGACGCGGCGCAAAGCCAGAAGGGCCACGCCGCAGAATGCGCCGACCACGGAACCCGCCGCGATACTGAAAAGCGCACCCGGCCAGCCGAGGAATGCGCCCAGGGTCAGCATGAGTTTGACGTCGCCGAAGCCCATGGCTTCGCGCGGAACGACGATCGCGCGCGCGGTTCCCTCCGCGCCTTCGCTCTCCGCGTACGAGGCGAGGCTTCCGTCACGCGCCAGCCCGCGGGGGCCGAGATACCAGACGCTCCCGCTCCCGAGGTGCAGTTCGAGACGGTCCGTCGGCCGGTAAAAAAAATCCTCCAGTTCCCACTCCTCGCCGGCGATGAGGAGGAACGGCTTTCCTTCGCGCAAAGCGAGGCGGAATTTCTCCGCAGGCTCGAGATCCAGACGTTTGCGGCCGAAGGCGAGTTTGCCCAGTTCGACCACGGCGAAGAGCGCGGCGAAACCGACACCGGCCCCGAAGAGGCTCGAGCGCAGGCGCGCATCCCACGTTTCCCCCGGCAGGAGACCGGGCACGGCCATGGCGAGCAACACGCCGGCCACGGCCCCGCCCAGGGTCAGGCTGTCGGGCAGGATCATGTGCTCCAAATCGATAAACGTGCCGGCAACGAGCAGGGCGGCCAGCACCATATACGTCGCAGCCACCGCGGGCGGAAAATTCCACCACAGCGCGAGGAAGAGCGCCGCGGTCAGCGCCTCGACCAGCGGATAGCGCGCGGAAATGCCCGCGCCGCAGCCGGAGCATTTGCCGCGCAGGACAACCCAGCTAAGGACCGGGATGTTCTCGTACCAAGGCAAAGAGCGGCCGCATTGCGGACAGAACGAGCGCCGAGGATGCGACAAACCGACGCCGCGCGGGAGGCGATGGATGACGGCGTTGAGAAACGAGCCGCAGACCAGCCCGAAGACAAGCACGACCGCGGAAGCCGCCGCGCCGCTCATTCCCTTGGGAGCTTTTCCTCGACGATCTCGCACATGACATGCAGGAGGAACTTCTGCGCTTCCTGGATGCGCGCCGTGGTGTCGCCGGGAACGATCAATTCGATATCGGCCGCGTCCTTGGTGAAGCCGCCGTCGCGCCCGAGCAACGCCACGGTGACCATACCGAGGCGCTTTGCTTCCTCGATGGCGGAAAGAATGTTGCGCGATTTGCCCGAACTGGAGATGCCGATGAAAACATCGCCGGGTTGACCGAAGGCGCGGACTTGGCGGGCGAACGCGTCATGGAAGTCGTAATCGTTGCCGATCGCGGTGAGCAAACCGCCGTCCACCCCGAGGGCGAGCGCGGGGTAAGGGCGCCGGTCGCCGACGAAACGGCAGACGAATTCCGCGGCAATATGCGCCGCATCGGACGAACTGCCCCCGTTGCCGCAGAGCATGAGTTTGCGTCCGGAGACGAGCGCGGCGAGCACCGCGTCGGCCAGGCGCGACAAAGGCGCCTCGAGCGGTTCAATGGCGGTGAGCGTTTCGCGGGCGGCGGCGAGCGAATGGCGGTATTGGCTCATGGAAAAACCAGCATCCGGGGCACAATCGCCCCCGAGCAAGACAATTCAGAGACGTCCGACGCCGCCGTTTGACATCCGGCGGCAAACCTTCTTTCATGCGGGCATGATTTTGCGACCCGGCCTCGCCGTCCTCGCCTCGGCGCTGCTTTCCTCCTGCGTCACCACCTCCCCGCCAGCCGTCGAATTGCCGGAGGCCAAGGTGCTGCCTCTCGCCTTGGACAACGATTTCAGTTTCCGCAAAACCATCCGCAACCTCAACCAGCGCAAATTCAACGAGGTGCCCCTGCCCCGCGGCAACCAGACGCTGCAATTCCAGCGGGAATGGATGAATTACGGCGCGCTGAGCACCGACGAACGCCAACAACGCGAAGGCAGTTACTACGACATCTTCTGGCGGGCAGAACGGCCGGCCGACATCACCGTGCGTTTCGAATACCGCCAAGCCAAACTCGGCAACTCCGTGCGGGCCAAAGAAACGTTTGTGTCCCAAGCCAAAGGCACGGTGAAAAGCAGTTTCAGCGTCATCGGCGACGAGTTCCTGTGGGACGGTCCCGTCACCGCGTGGCGTTGCCTCCTCATCGAGAACGGCCGCATCGTGGGGTTCACCCAATCTTACCTTTGGAAGTAGGACGGGGGTCCGTGAAGATTTGAGCGCCGTATCGTCAGTGCAAGTCGGCATGGCCGGCCAAACCGTGTGGGTGCGCGTCGCCGGGCGCGGCACGTTCCAGAACAGCACGGGCCTCAAGGAATTCGCCGCGGAGATGACACAGCGCGGCCACCGTGACTTCGTGGTCGATCTCAAGGATTGCGAACTGATGGATTCCACCTTCATGGGCACGCTGGCCGGTGTCGCCATACGCCTCGGTCCGGAGGGAAAACTCCACGTCGTGAGGGCCAACGAGCGGTGCCGCAAAGTCATGAAAAACCTCGGCCTCGACCGTGTCGTGGCCGTGGAGGAGGAACCGACCGGCAACGAACCCCCGCCGCCCTTGCGCGACGCCGAGGGCAACCCGCCGCGCGAAGCCAAGCGCGAGACAATCATCGAAGCACACCGCAACCTCGTGGCCGCCGACCCGGCGAACGAAGTGCGCTTCAAGGACGTCATCGAATTCCTCCAGCACAAAGAGCCCCCCGACCAACCGAGTTCTTGATGACCGCCGGTCCGCCGCCCTAGGGTTAGGAAGCCCCGCGGGCTCCCCATGGCGACCGGCCTGCTCATCGTTTTCATTCTTATCAGCGCCTATCTCGGCTGGTTGGTGGCCCGCCAGCGTCGCGCCCTCCAACTTATCGGCCGCGAATGGCGTGAGCTGCGCACCGAGGAAGAGCGCGTCTTCGATTTCCTGCACGGGCTGGGCGAGGCGTTCGGCGGGGGAACCAAACGCCGGGAACTTTACCGCCTCATTGTGGAAAGCGCGGCCCGCATCCTCGACGCGCACGGCGGCGCGCTCTACCTCGTCGACCGCTCGGGCGCGTTCCTTACCCCCGTGTTTGTCAGCCGCGGATGCGCGCCGCTCGTCGAAATCCCTCCCCACATCCGCCAGCAGGCCGCATCGAGTCCCGTGGCCATGGAAAGCTACCTGCGCTTGCATCCCGTCAACCCCGGCGAAGGCGCCCTGGCCCGAGTGTGGAAAGAAGGCGGTGCTCGCACCTTCACCTTCGCCGACGCGGAACTCGCCGGCGTGGCGGCGCCGGGCCAACAGCCGACTGCGGCACTGGTCGGTTGCCTGTCCTACAAAGACAAGACACTCGGGGTGCTGGCCGTGGTCAACGGACCGATGAGCACGGATTTCGGGACGGAGGACCTCGCCGTTTTCAAGGCCATCGCCGGCCAGTCGGCTTTCGCGCTCTACAGCGAGGCGGTCTACGCGGAAGCAAGCGAGAAGCACCGCCTCGACAGCGACCTGACCACCGCGCGCGAAATCCAATCGATCCTCCTGCCTTCCACCGCGCCGGTCATCGCAGGCTACGAGATCGCCGGACTCAACATCGCCGCGCGCCATGTCAGCGGCGACTATTTCGACTACCTGCCGTTGTCCGGTGACCGCCTCGGGGTGGCCATCGCCGACGTGGCGGGCAAAGGTATCCCCGCCGCGCTCGTCACCGGCATGTGCCGCACGGTGCTGCGCATGGCCGCGCCCGGAGGACGCTCGCCCGCCGAGGCACTGCGAGAACTCAACCGGCGCCTCTACCCCGATGTGAAGGAGGATCTCTTCATCAGCATGCTCTACCTGCTGCTCGACGCGCGCAGCGGGGATGTCACCATGGCGCGGGCCGGACATGATCCGCCGCTCCTCTACCGCGCCGCCGGGCGCGAAGTAACCTCCCTCGATCCGCCCGGCATGGCGGTGGGCATTGACAGCGGGGAGGTGTTCGATAGGGTTCTGTCCGATTCCACGGTGAAACTGGATCCCGGCGACGGCATCCTGCTCTACACCGACGGCGTCACGGAGGCGCTCGACCGGCACGACGCGGAGTTCGGCACGGCAAGGCTTATCCAGGCCCTGCAGGCCAACGCGCCGAAGGGCGCGGAGGCGACGGTGCGAAACATCGCCGAAGAAGTCCGCGAATTCGCCGGCGACACACCGCAACACGACGACATCACCCTCATTTTCATCCGCAAAACATGAAACATCCCGAGAAAGACAAACCGGAAGCCGCCGCGCCGGACGCGGGACAGGCGGACGCCAAAGACCCCGCAGCCGAGGCGGAAAAATTCCGCGATCTGGCCATGCGCACCGCGGCCGATTTCGACAACTACCGCAAACGCGCCACGCGCGAGAAAGAGGACGCCATCCGCTACGCCAACACTTCCTTGCTCGAGAGCCTGCTGCCGGTCATCGACAATTTCGAACTCGGCCTCGAGGCCGCGCGCGGCGCATCCGACGGGGACGCCATCCTCAAGGGTCTCGGCATGGTGCAGCGCCAGTTCGCCGACTTCCTCGCCTCGGCCGGCGTGGAAGAAATCAAAACGGACGGCGCGGAGTTCGATCCCAATCTCATGGAGGCCGTCGGCCACGAACAGGACGACAAAATCGCGGAGGGCCGTGTTCTCCGCCAAGCCCGCCGCGGCTACAAGCTGCGGGACCGCCTGCTCCGCCCGGCCAGCGTCTTCGTTTCGAAAGGTCCGGCCGGCGGCGCCGCCTAGCGCAATGTCCGCCCGCCAAGCCAAAGACCCCTACGAACTGCTGGGGGTGTCGCGTAGCGCCTCGGCGGAGGAGATCAAAATCTCCTACCGCAAACTGGCCATGCAATACCACCCGGACCGCAACCCGGGCGACGCGCAGGCCGAGGAGCACTTCAAGGAGATCTCCCATGCCTATGACATTCTGATCGACACGGACAAACGCGCGGCTTTCGATCGTTTCGGGCACGCCGCCTTCCAGGGTGCGGGGCGCGCGGGCGGTGGCGGATTCCACGACCCGTTCGATTTGTTCCGCGAGGTTTTCGGCACGGGCGGCGGGGGCGGCGTTTTCGAGCATTTCTTCGGCGGGGGCATGGGCGGGGGCGAAACCGGCCGCGGGGCCGACCTGCGCTACGACCTCGAGATCAAACTGGAGGAAGCGGCGCGCGGCGTGGAAAAAGAAATCGAAATACGCCGCACCGGGCGCTGTTCGGGATGCGGCGGATCCGGCGCGGGCGCCGGGGCGAAGTTGCACACCTGCCCCACCTGCCGCGGGCGCGGCCAGGTCGTGGCCTCGCGCGGATTTTTCCAAGTGGCGCAACCGTGTCCTCGCTGCCGCGGGGCAGGCGAGATGTTCGACCATCCCTGCAAGGTCTGCCGCGGCGAGGGACGCTCCGAGACCACGACGCGCATCAAGCTGAAGATTCCCGCGGGCATCGACGACGGTTCGCGCCTCCGTTCATCGGGCAACGGCGAAGCCGGCGTGCGCGGCGCGCCCGGCGGCGATCTTTACGTCATCATTCACATCCGCGAGCACGCCGTGTTCTCGCGGGAGGACGACGACCTTTTCTGCGAAATCCCCGTGCCCTTCGTCACCGCAGCCTTGGGTGGCGAGATCCGCGTTCCGACCTTGGACGGCAAAGCCTCGGTCAAGATCCCGGCGGGCACGCAAAGCGGCACGGTTTTCAAGATGCGCGGCAAGGGCATGCCCCACTTGCGCGGCGGCGGCCACGGACAACTCCTCGTCCGCGTGGCGGTCGAAGTGCCGACCAAACTCAGCGCGGAACAGCGCAAGAAACTCGAGGAATTCGCCGAGAGCTGCGGCGATCAGAATACGCCGATCACCAAAAGCTTCCTCGAGCGGGCCAAGGAATTTTTCACCTGAGCCTGGAAAAGGCGTCGAGAGTTCATGGTCGAGGGTTGAGCGGCGGAAAGCCAACGGCTTGTCGGCCCGGACGCGGCCACCCCAAGGATGAGGCAAGCCGATGACGCGAACTGTTCACGCTCAGTCGCTCAACTCTCATCACTCAACTTTCAACTGCTTTTTTAGGCGGAGGCGCGTCCGATCTGCCGCGCGCGGATGGATTCACCGCAGAGGGCGCAGAGAACGCACAGAGTGAGACCAATCGCGAAATGTTTCTCGACGCCCCGCAAGGTGGATCGCGATGTCCCCATCGCGATTTCGTTGTTGAGATATCGCGCTGGGACGGCGCGATCCACCTGAGCGAATGCTCCTCTCCGCGCCCTCTGTGTCCCCTGCGGTTTCCCTCAAACACCGACTTCGGTGTCCCGATAGACACCGGCCTGCGCCGTGGCCACGCGGGGATGCGGATTGATGAACTTCACCGCACCGTGGCAAACCACGCCGTCCTCGAAGCGCCACGGACCCTGCACGCGCAGGTGGTCGCAGCGGCGCAAGGACGGCGCACCTTCCCCGAACCCGGCCTCGAGCCCGGCCACCATTTTGTAGCACGCCGGATCGAGCACCACGTCAGGGGGAACTCCGCGCCGCTCGGGTACCAATTCGATGCGCTGGTCGCCCGTCACGCAGTAGGCATCCGAGCGCAGGGCGAGCAGATCCTCCGTTGTCTTCACCGGGGCAAAACGCGAGCGCGGCACGAGCACCGCACCGGATCGGGAAAAACATTCGATGGCCGCGCCCATCGCGCTTTCCAGTTGCAGCACCTTGGGCGACGAAGCATCGCGCGGATCGACTGTCTTGGTGTTTTTGATCAAGGGCAACGGCAGTGCACCGTCGTTTTCTTCCAGAGCACGCCGCAGATCGGCGACGCGAAGCCAGAGCGTGTTCGTGTTGAAATAGCGGTGCCGGGCAGTGTCTTGGAACGCGTCAAGATCGCCCTCGGGGCATTGGGCAATTTCGCGCAGCACGAGGCGTCCATCGCTCTTGCGCCGCGCAAGGTGTCCGCCCTTGCGGTCCGATGCCGTGCGCTCGGCAACTTCCATGAGAAACGACAAGCCACTCTGCGCAAACCAGGCGAGCAAACCGAGGTCGACCGTCGCCCCGAGATTGTCGCTGTTGGAAACAAAGAGATAGTCAATCCCCTCTCCGGACAATCGATCGAGCCAGCCGGAGCCGAGAAGCGAAGGATAGAGGTCGCCGTGACCGGGCGGGCACCATTCCAGATCGCGGGCAGCGGGCCAGGCCGCGGGCTCGAGCGTATCCGCCGCCAACTTCGGGATTTTGTTCTGCAGGAAATCGAGCCGTCCGTCGGAGGACAGATCCGGGTATTTCTCGAGATACCTCAGCGTGTCAGCCGAAGTGCCGAAACTGTCCATGAGCAGAAACCGCGGCCCCTTCGTGCCGTGAGCCGCGCGCAAGGCGAGGATCTGCCCCGCGATGAAATCGAGGAAATTGAGCCCGTCCTTCACCGGGATGAGCGACTTGGCCCGCTCGAGTCCCATGCTCGTGCCAAGACCGCCGTTCAGCTTGATCACGCAGAGCTTGTCGAGCAGTGCGGGGTCGGGCCTGGCCGAGCCCACGGCCTCGGCCAAGGAGGGGATCGCGTCCGCCGGTTCCAGTTCCGCCTCGGGCATGAGTCCCGCCTGCCCCGAAGCGGCTTGGCGCCAGGCGCCGGCGAAGCTGGCACACGCGGCTGCGGAGAGCCCCGCGGCCCGCATCCTGGACAACGCCGACTCGAGGCCGCCTTCGTTCACGCCTTTTTGGTCGAAGCGATGTAAAGCTCGCGCAATTGCTTGAAGTCCACGACGGACGGCGAGCCGGTCATGAGTTCGACCCCGCGGTTGTTTTTGGGAAAAGCGATGACGTCGCGGATCGAATCGGCATGGGCGAGAAGCATGACCAGGCGGTCGAGCCCGAGGGCGATGCCGCCGTGCGGGGGCGCGCCGAATTTGAAGGCCTTGAGCAGGTGGCCGAACATGGAGGCCTGTTGCTCGTCGTCGACCCCGAGGATGCCGAACATTTTCGACTGAAGGTCGGCCTCGTGGATCCGGATACTGCCGCCGCCGATCTCCACGCCGTTGAGGACAATGTCATAAGCCTCGGCCCGCGCCTCGCCGGTCTTGTCACCGTCGAGCAGCGCGACATCTTCGGCTTTGGGACGCGTGAAGGGATGGTGCACGGCGTTCCACTTCTTTTCCTCCTCGCTCCAGGCCAGCAGCGGGAAGTCGACCACCCAGAGGAAGTCGAGGCGCTGCGGGTCGTGTTTGATGCCGAGCAATTCGACCGCGCGCAGACGCACGCGACCGAGGACTTCGCACACCGTGTCGAGTTTGTCCGCCCCGAAAAGAACCAGATCGCCCTCTTCGATGTTGAGGCGGTCTTTCAATGCGGCTTTCTCCGCGTCGGTGAAAAATTTGACGATGGGCGACTTCCACTCGCCGTTTTCGCATTTGATGAAAGCGAGTCCCTTGGCCCCGTATTGCTTGGCCATTTCGGTGAGTTCCTCGATCTGCCCGGTGGTGATCTTGGCCAGGCCCTTGGCGTTGAGCGCGCGGACCACGCCGCCGTTGTCCAGCGCACCGCGGAACACTTTGAATTCCGTCCCCGCGAAAATGCCGCCGACATCGACAATCTCCTGCGTCCAGCGCGTGTCGGGTTTGTCGCTGCCGAAGCGATCCATCGCCTCGCGGTAGGTCAGGCGCGGGAAAGGTGTCTTGATCTCGACACCCCATGCCTCGCGGAAAACGGCGACGAACATTTTCTCGATGAGAGCGAAGATGTCCTCCGCCGTGACGAAGCTCATTTCGATATCGGCCTGGGTGAATTCCGGTTGGCGGTCGGCCCGCAGATCCTCGTCGCGGAAGCAGCGGGCGATCTGGAAATATTTTTCCACCCCCGCGGCCATGAGCAGTTGCTTGTATTGCTGCGGGGCCTGCGGCAGCGCGTAGAAAGCACCGGGGTTCAAACGGCTCGGCACGAGGAAGTCGCGCGCGCCCTCCGGCGTGCTCTTGCTCAGGATCGGCGTTTCGACTTCCCAAAATCCGTCCGCATCGAGCACATCGCGCACCGTTTTGATCACGCGGTGGCGCAGGCGGAGATTCTGCGCCATGCCCGGGCGGCGCAGGTCGAGGTAACGGTGGGCGAGGCGCAGGTCTTCGTTGGCGATCTGCTCGTCGAGCGGGAACGGGAGAACATCGGCCTTGTTGAGAATTTTCAACTCATCGGCCACCACCTCGATCGCTCCGGTGGACAACTTGGCGTTTTCCGTCCCCTCGAGGCGCTTGGCCACTTTGCCGGAGACTTGGATGACATCCTCGTCGCGCAGTCCGTGGGCGGCCTCGGCCACCGCGGCTTGCTCCTCCGGACGGAAAACAACCTGGGTGACACCCTCGCGGTCGCGCAGATCGACGAAGATGACCCCGCCGTGATCGCGGCGCGAGCCGACCCAGCCGGCCAGGGTCACGCGGTTGCCGATATCTTTGTCGCGCAGTGCCGCGCAGTGGTGGGTCCGGAAAATCATGGGGCGGGAGTTTGCAAACTCCCCGCCCAATCGGCAAGCGACTCCTGCGGCAAATCGCTCTCCGTCCGCGCTTTGAGATCTTTCAGCTTCATGGCCGGCCATTCCGCCCCCACGACCAGGGCATATCGGGCCCCCGAGGCGTCGGCATCCTTGAATTGCCGCCCAACTTTGTCCGCCCCCAGCGGATAGTCCACGCTGCGCCCGAGCGCGCGGAGCAGCTGCACCACGCCGAGCGCCTCGGTGCGGCGCGATTCGTCGGCCACCACCACATAAATGTCGACGGCCTGCGCCGCGGCAATGGCCGCAGCCATGCGGGCCTTCGTTGCCGGCAAATCCTCGAGCAAATCGCCGAGGACGACATCGCCGAGTCCGAAGCCAATGGCCGGCAGATCGACCTTTCCGTCGCTCAAATCCGAGAGAAGCCGGTCAAAGCGCCCGCCCCCGGCCAGCGCGCGTCGGCTTTGCCGGCGATCGAAGACTTCGAAAACCAGACCGGTGTAATAGGCCAGCCCGCGCACGATGCGCAGGTCCAGTTCGCAAAAATCCTCCAGTCCCCTCGCCTCGAGATTGCCGCTCAGCTTTTCGAAAAATGCCGGCCGCGCCGATTTGATGAATTCCTCGACCGCCGAGAGAGTGAGCCCGAGGGCGGACAACTTCTTTTCCAGTGTCTCGCGCGGTTCACGTTCCAGCTTGTCGATGACGGAGAGTGCCTCGCGGGCCTGCGCTTCGTCCTTTACGCCCTGCTGGGCCAGAAAATCCATCCACGCCCCGCGGTCGCTGACCCGCACCACGATGTCTTCCGCGGTCAGTCCGAAGGCCCGCATCGTTTCGATGAGCAGGGCGAGCATCTCGGCATCGGCCGCGGGGGAAGCATCGCCGACCAGATCGCAATTGAGCTGGAGAAACTCGCGGAGGCGACCGCTCTGTTGCTTCTCGTAACGGAAAAACGGGGCGATGCTGAACCACTTGATCGGCTTGCGGTATTCGCGGGCCTTGGCGATGAGCATGCGCGCGACGGTCGGGGTCATTTCCGGCCGCAGGGCCACCTCGCGCTCGCCTCTGTCGGTGAAGGAAAAAAGCTGCCCGAGGATTTCCCCGCCGCTGTTCTTTTTGCGGTAAAGGTCGAGCGGTTCGAGGGTCGGACCGTCGTATTCGGCGAAGCCGAACGAACGCGCCACGCGCCGCCACGTGCCGGTGATATAATTCCGGCGCGCGCAGTCGGACGGAAAAAAGTCGCGGAATCCGGGCAAGCTCTGCATGCGTCCCGGCATCTAAGCATGGAAGGCGATGCCGGGACGAGTTTTCAGTTGGCCGCGGCCGCGAGGCCGCGGAGTTTTCAGTGAATCCGCCGCCAAGGGCCGGCGGAGTTTTCAGTTTCCAGTGATTCAGTTTTCAGCAAGAAAGATGACTCATCCGCCGAGCGACTCTGTATTCTGCTGAACACTGAATCACTGGAAACTTTTCTCCGGCCGAACACTGAAAACTGAATCACTGAAAACTATTCTCCGACTGCCAACTGACTACTGACGACTGCCAACTTTCCCCATGCTTTCCTCCCTCATCCTCCACGACTTCCGCTGTTTCGAGCGCGCGGAGTTCATCCCCTCGCCCGGGCTGAATCTGATCTCCGCGCCGAATGCCAGCGGGAAGTCCTCGCTCCTCGAGGCGATCTGCGTGCTGCTCCGGCTGCAGTCGCCGCGGGCGGGGGCTTTGGCCGAGACCATCAAGCATGGTGCGGCGGGCTTCACCCTGCGCGGCAAGACTGACGGAAGGGAACTGAAGTGCCATCTTTCGCGCGAGGAAGGACGCCAACTGCTGCTCGACGACGTCCCGCAGCGCAAAAGCGACGAATACCTGCGCGTCGGGCTGGTCGCATTTTTTTCCAACGAGGACATCGAATTGGTCCGCGGGACATCCTCGAAGCGCCGCCGCTTTCTCGATTTTCTCGGGAGCCAGTGCGATGTGGGGTATCTGAAGAATCTGCGCGCCTACGAGCGCGCCCTGCGCTCCCGCAATTTTTTGCTCAAGGAAGGTCCGCACCGCGGCAAAGAATTGTCGGCCTACGACGGGCCGCTCATTACCGCGGGCGATTATCTGGCCAAAGTTCGCGCGCAATTATGCGAGGAGCTCGCGCCGGCTGTCGCGAAGCATGTCGGCGCCATCAGCACGCGCGGCGAAGCGACGACCTTGCGCTACGAACGCTCCGGCGGACCCGACTTCGCCGCCGCCTTGGCCGGGAGCGCCGGCGAGGAAAGACGCCTCCGCCAAACCGTGGTCGGACCGCATCGTGACGACATGGCCCTCGAACTGGATGGCGCCGCGGCAGTGTCCTTCGCCAGCGAGGGACAGCAGCGCACCTTCTCCCTCGCCCTGCGCTTGGCCCAGGCCGATCTCATCCGCACCAGCCGCGGCGCCCCCCCGATCTACTTGCTCGATGACATCTTCGGCGAACTCGACCCCCACCGACGGCGGCGGTTGCTGTCCGCTCTCCCGGCCGATAGCCAGCGGATCCTGACTACCACCACGTGGCAGTGGCTCGATGAGACCGCTGCGGAACCGCAGCACTGGCGCATCGAGGATTCGCGCGTGGTTTCGGCCTGAACTTGCCAGAACGCCGGGTTTGGGTGAGATATTCTCCGCGTGAACCAAAAAGTCGCCACCATCGCTTTGGCCATCGCGGCTCTGGCCGTGGTGCTTGTTTTCCTCTTTCTCCCCGGTCCGTCGGCTCCGACCGCTCCGACGGGCCAAGATCCCAAGGCTCCGGCTCAAAAAACGGCCCGGGCCGAGACCTATTCCTCGGATTTCGGATCGGACATCGGCGTTTCGGCGCCCAAGACCGGAGCGGCGACCGCGGGAACTTCGTTGCCGGCGGGCACGGCGTGGGAGGATCGTCTGGATCAGTTGCTGACGAACGAGGCGGACAACACCACCACGGTGCGCGGGCTGGTCTCCTCCATGCGTGGCCTGCCGCCCGAGGCGCAGGAGGAGTTCGCCGCCCATGCGGTCAACCTCTGCGAAGACGAGCAGTTCGGCCTCTTGGCGAATATTTATTTCGAAGCCGCCACGCCCTCCGAGGTGAAGGAAACCATCTTCAACGATGTGCTCAATCGGCCGGACGAGATCAAGTTGCCGCTCCTGGCCAAGACGCTGCGCAACCCGACGCATCCCATGGCCGGCGAATCCAAGGAAATCCTCGAGATGTATCTCGATCTAGAACCCGGCGCCGTCCCGCCCAACGGCTGGGACCAAGCGGTCAGTGAATACATCAAGCAGCAGGGAGAGTAGGCGGCATCAGGCGAAAGCTGAAACTTGAGCTTGAAAGCTGAGTGAGGGAGGAGAAGGCGGAAGCTTGAGTTTGAAAGCTGAGTGAGGCACCGGCGCCGTTCAACGCATTCCACGGATGCCACTCGCAACCTCGTCGATTTCATTTTCCGGGACGCCCAAGTCACGAAGGGCGCGCTTGATCACATCAAGGACGGCGGCTTCGGAATGCACCCCGTCGCGGAAGA
>JAFMJK010000195.1 GCA_017853515.1 Chthoniobacterales bacterium
CGGCTTCCGTGACGGCGGTGATGGATTCCTGCGCTTGGAGCGGGAGCGCCGCGACAAGCGACACTGCCAGGACAAGCGACCAGAATCCCCAGCATGTTTTTTTGGTCATGTTCATTGGTAGTTGATTTCTGTTCCGGGCCTGCGACCGCCGCGGTGCCCCGGGATCTCGTCCAGAGGCACCGCCGCGGATGGCAAGTAGCCGGTGTGGGGTGAGAAGCACACGCCGTGCCAAGTCACCACCCGCCAGTGACGAGTCCAGGGGCCATCCAAGCGGCAGTGGCCAAAAAGCAGCAGCAGGTCGGCGGGTCGGCGTGGGCAAAATTCCACAGCCTCGGTTGAGAAACGTTCAAGAGTAAATTTTTTGTAATTTTTCGATGTTTCTCTTGCGTCTGGCGCCGCCTGTGGTTCGTTGACTAGACACAAACAGAGACCCAAACCTCCCCGGGGCGACTGTCGCTAAGCCGTATCCATGCCGATCGCCCCGCAAAAACCGCACTTTACCCTCGGGTCTCCATCCGGGCGGTCTTTCATTCAGATGCGCGCTTCCAAGCGCTCGCTGCTCAATATTTCCTCCGGATTGGTCGCGATCGCCGTGTTCGCGTTCGTCGCGACATGGGGCGTGAAAAAGTTGGTGGCCAAACCCGACGGTTCGATCGGCACGGTTTACGACTTGCCGTCGGGAACGTGGGGTGAACTCAACGCACAGCCCGTTCTGATCGAAGCGCCAAACTCGCTCCTCTCGCCGAATTTCCGTCTTGGCGACAGCCGTTGGTATTTCGCCGCGAACAGCGGCACCGAGGTCGACGCGCTCCTGCGTGCCGCCGGCCTCACGCCCGCGCAAACCGCGTTGTTGCTGCCCGCGCTCCAGCCCGTCACGGGGCGCAGCGGACTGATGGCCGTCACACCCCCGCCGCAGCTCATCCGCGAATTGACACCGGAAGTGCGCAGCGCGCTCTACGACAAGCTCGCGCTCATCCCGGAGAACTTCGCGCAAGTGGAACCCTTCCGCATCACCGAAATTCATCTCGACGATTGGCTCGACAGCGAAACACTGCCGCCCGAACTCATCGCGCAGGTGAACAGCCTGATGTGGCGGCGCGGGAGTTCGCTGCTCTTCAGCGACTACAACACCCTGGCCGACTCGCTCGATTCTCCCGCGGTGAAACTCGAACTCCTGCGCCAACTCACGCGCAAAGCATCGCTGGTCGTCAAACTCCGCGTTCCCGACAGCGGCGACGTCGAACCGCTCGTTGCCTATTGGGGAACGGGCGGGCGCGCCGAGAAGGTTCGTCCCATCCTTTCCTCGTTGGCACGCAGCGGCGGCGGTGAACTGGACATATCCAACCTGCTGCCCATTTTTGCGCGGCAGCGCCTCTACCGTTACCCCGATGCTTTGCCCGGCACCGATCTGGGCCCGGGTTGCCACTGGACGGCGTTCAACTTTTTCACCCAAGGCGCACCCGACGACACGCTGCACGCGCCCGAGGGTGTGGAAAAGGTCCTCTCCGACAAGTTTGTTCCCGCCACGGGCGAACCGCGCTTCGGTGACATCATCCTGCTCACGCTGCCGGACGGCGATTCGATCCATTCGGCCGTCTACATCGCCGACGGCATCGTCTACACCAAAAACGGCCCGTCCCTCGCCACGCCCTATGTCTTCTCGACGATGCAGGACATGCTCGCATTCTACCCGAGCAGCGAGAACATCCGGCTCACCTACTACCGCCGCGCGGGAACCTGAGTCCGGGAGCTACGCGGCGGCACAGTCGGCATGGTTGGGTTCACGGGGGTGGATATCCTGTAGATTGCACGATCGCGCGACCGACAAACGATCGCCGCAGCCGAACTCGCCAAGTGCGCCGTCTTCGCCGACACTGACAGGTTTGCGACGAAGAAATAACATGGCCGAACGTCCACGTATCATCTCCCGCGTTTTCTCCTACCTGAGACGCTACCCGCTGCTCGCCGCGACCACGCTGCTCTGCGCGCTCGGGTCGTCGGTCATGGTCATCATTTTTCCGGTCGTCACCCAGCGCATCGTCGACGACGTGCTGCGCGGCGGAAACAGCGCGGCCCTCTGGCCGATGATCGCGCTCGCCGCTTTCGGTTTCTTCGCGCAGGACGGACTCAACACCCTGCGCATCCTGCTCAACAACACCTTCGAGCAAAAGGTTCTCTTCGACCTGCGCAGCGACCTCTACGCACGGCTGCAATCGTTGCCGCTCGCCTGGTTCGACCACCGCGCGACCGGCGACATCATGACGCGCGTGGTCGAGGACGTGAACAATGTCGAACGTGTCCTCATCGACGGCATCGAACAGGGTGCGGTTGCCGTGCTGCAAATCGGCGTCGTGCTCGGGCTCATGTTCTGGTGGAGCCCGGCGCTCGCCCTGTGCGCGCTCACGCCCGTTCCATTCCTCATCGCCGGCGCGCTCGCCTACACGCTCACCGCCGGCAAACGCTACAGCGTGCAACGCCGCGCGGCATCCGATCTGAATTCGCTGCTGCACGACAACCTCGACGGCATCCGGCAGATCAAAGGCTACGCGCGCGAACGTGCGGAACACGGACGCTTCGACGAATTCAGCGAGAATCTCCGCCAAGCCACGCTCGTCGTCATGCGCGCCTGGGCCTACTACAACCCGGGGATGAGTTTCTTCTCCTCGATGGGCAGCCTCGTCGTGCTCGGTTACGGCGGATGGGCTTCGCTTCAGGGCAAGCTCGATCTCGGCGTCCTCGTCGCGTTTTTGGTCCTCGTCCGGTTCCTTTACGAGCCGGTCGGACGACTCCATCAGCTCAACCAGATCCTCCAAGCCGGCCGTGCCGCGGGCAAACGCGTCTTCGATATCCTCGATGCCACGCCCGAACCCGATGCGGGTCACGCGCCCGTCCCCTCGCCTGTGCGCGGCGAGATAAAATTCGACAAAGTCGGCTTTGCCTACGGCGACGGACCCGATGTGCTGCAGGAAATCGACCTTGTGGCCAAACCGGGCGAGACCGTTGCCTTGGTCGGACCGACCGGCGCGGGCAAGTCGTCGCTCGTCGGACTGCTCATGCGCTTCTACGAATGGAAGGAAGGGTCGGTCACGCTTGACGGCAAAGACATCCGCGAATTCTCCAAACGCGACCTGCGCCGCGTGGTCGGACTCGTCTCGCAGGAAAGTTTTCTCTTCAATGGGACCGTGGCGGACAACCTGCGCTTCGGCAAACCGGACGCCACCGACGAAGAGTTGTGGACCGCGTTGCGCGCGGCCAACGCGTCCCATTTCGTCGAACGTCTGCCCAAAAAACTCGACACCGAAGTCGGCGAGCGCGGCGTGCGTTTGAGTGTCGGCGAGAAGCAACGCATCTCCATCGCCCGCGCCTTACTCAAGGATCCGCCGGTTCTCCTGCTCGATGAAGCGACCGCCAGCGTGGACAACACCACCGAGCGTCTCATCCAGGAAGCGCTCGACCGCTTGCTGCAAAAACGCACCAGCTTCGTCATCGCGCACCGCTTGTCCACCGTGCGTCACGCGGACCAAATTCTCGTCATGGACCGCGGCCGCATCGTCGAACGCGGCAAACACGACGAACTTCTGGCCCGCGGCGGCCTCTACGCCCGCCTCTGCGCCGGCACCGGCTTGCTCAACGAAGGCTAGCGCAGAGGAGGTGCGACTTCGTCATCCACCCAACGCTTGTAGCGGCGGTCTGTGACCGTCGGTGCCTTTCCCTGTTCATGTTCCGACGGTCACAGATTGCCGCTACAACCTCACTCACGTTTCAAACTCAAGTCTCATCCCTCTCTTCATTCCTTTCCGCATTGACACCCCCGTCCTAAAAACCAATCTCCCCTCATGGACAACACGCCTCCGCCTGTTCCTTCGCCATCGAACCAACCACCGGCCGTTCCACCGGGCCCGTCGACCGACAACTCCCTCGCCGTCGTCATGCAGCTTCTGGGCTTTGCCGGCTTTATCTTTCCCCTCGGCAACATCCTCGCGCCGTTGATCCTCTGGCTGATCAAGCGCCCGGACAGCCCGTATCTGGACCGCGCGGGCAAGGAGGCGATCAACTTCCAGATCAGCTACACCATCTATGCGATCGTGGCCGGCCTGCTTTGCTTCGTCCTCATCGGGCTGCTCCTTTTCCCGGTTCTCTTCGTGGCCTGGGTCGTCCTCATGGTCGTGGCCGCGGTCAAGACGAGCAACGGCGAGGAATACAAATACCCGTTCAC
>JAFMJK010000196.1 GCA_017853515.1 Chthoniobacterales bacterium
GCGTTCATCCTGCTGATCAGCGGCGGCCTCGTCACATCGAAGGGCGTGGGCATGACCGTGCCCGACTGGCCGAACAGCTACGGCTACAATATGTTCACCTTTCCCATTTCGCGCTGGGTGGGGGGAATTTTCTACGAGCATGCGCACCGCCTGATCGCTTCGGGAGTCGGACTGCTCACCGTCGTTCTCGCCGTCCTCCTCTGGTTTGCCGAACCGCGCCGCTGGGTCCGCGTGCTCGGCTACATCGCGGTGGCCGCCGTCATTGTGCAGGGCGTGCTCGGGGGTTTGCGCGTCGTCCTGATCAAGGACGAGATCGGTATTTTCCACGGCATGCTCGCCCAGGCCTACATCAGCTTGCTCGTGGTCATTGCCATCGCTTTGAGCAAAGCATTCGCCACGGGCGGCGCGCGCTGGCGCTGGCATGCGCCCGGTCTTCTGCGCTGGGTTGTCACGCTCAGCATCCTTGTCTATCTGCAGCTCGCTATCGGCGCGGCCATGCGGCACGAGCACGCCGGGTTGGCCGTGCATGACTTCCCGCTCGCTTACGGACAACTCTGGCCGTCGATCAGCGCGGAGCAACTCGAGACGATCAACGCGCAACGCATCGCCTCGGGCGAAGTTCCGACCACGCTGGCCAACGTTCACGTCCACATGTTCCATCGCCTCATGGCTCTGGTTATCTTTGCCGGGATTGCGGCCTACGCATGGCACGCGCGCCGCGCGGCCATGGGGGTGCGCATCGCCTCTCGCTGGTGGGTGGCGCTCGTCGTCACCCAGATCGGCCTCGGCGCTTGGACCGTGCTCTCCGACAAAGCAGCCGACATCACCACGGCCCACGTGGCCATCGGTGCCCTGACCTTGTTTTTGGGCGTCTCCCAATGTTTCCTCATAGCCGCTTTCTCGCCTCGGGCCGCCGAGCTCAAGCGCGAGACGCAGAGACTCGTTCCCGCCTGATGAAATCCGCCGTCCAGACCCGCCCGCGTGCCGCGGCCGCCGCCTCCGACCTGGCCGAACTGGTCAAGGCGCGGCTCAGCCTGCTTACCCTGGCCACGGCCATGGCGGGATTCGCCCTGGGGGTCCGCGAGGTTTGGGACTGGCTCCTGCTCAGCGCGACTCTGGCCGGCACGGCGCTCAGCGCGGCTGGCGCTGCCGCCCTCAACCAATGGTGGGAGAGGGCATATGATGGATTGATGAAGCGCACGCGCCAGCGTCCGCTTCCCGCCGGACGCATGGCCTCGTCCGACGCACTCGTCGCGGGACTTGTTCTTTCGATTGCCGGCGTCGCGTGCCTCGCGCTCTTCGTCAACCTGCTGTCCGCCGCACTCGCCGCCGCGACCATTGTTTTCTACATCCTTGTTTACACCCCGCTCAAACGCGTCACCACGCTCAACACCATCATCGGTGCGGTGCCCGGCGCGTTGCCGCCGCTTATCGGATGGACCGCGGCGCGCGGGTCGATCGATGCCGAAGGTCTCACCCTTTTCGCCATTCTCTTCCTCTGGCAAATGCCGCACTTCCTCGCCATCGCTTGGCTTTATCGTGACGATTACGCGCAGGCCGGATTCAAAATGTTGTCCGAGGACGACGAAAGCGGAGCCATGACCGGGCGCCAAGCCGTGGTTTATTCGCTCGCGCTCCTCGCGGTGAGTCTGCTGCCTTCCGTCTTCTTCGGCTACTCGGCCTTCTATTTCTACGGCGCCCTCGCTCTGGGGGTGGGCTTCACCGCACTGGCCGGAAAATTCGCCGTGAGCGGAGGATCCATTCCCGCGGCCAAAGCCCTTTTCCTCGGCTCCATTGCCTACCTGCCACTGCTCCTCGGCCTCATGGTCCTCGCCCGATGATCAAACCCGATGCCAACACCCGCCGCGCCAACCGCCTCCTCCTCGCGGGCATGGCCGTCTTCGCTGTCCTCTTCTGTGCCGCGGTCATTCTTTGGAAGGCCTTTCTGACCTGATGACTTTCCCTCGGACCCGCATTGCTTTAAAAACCACCCGATTCCTATGAGCACCGCCGCCTTAGCCGCCCACGACGCCCCGCACAACCCGCCGAAACTGGCCATCTTCGGCATGACCATGTTCCTCGCCTCCGAGGCCATGCTCTTTGCCGGGCTGATCGGCGGCTACGTCGTGCTCCGTCTCAGTTCTCCCGCCTGGCCGCCTTCGCCGGAATATCCCAAGCTCCCGATCCTTCTCACCGGCATCAACACGGTCTTCCTCATTGCGAGCAGCTTCACTTACCACTTCGCCGAGGGTGCGGTGAAGAAAGGCAAAAAAGGTCTCTTCTGGCTCGGCGTGACAGTTCTACTCGGATCTCTCTTCCTCGCCATCCAAGCCTACGAATGGACGCACCTTCACCATGAGGGACTCTGGTTCAACAAAGGCGGAGTCTACGGATCGTCGTTTTTTCTCCTCACGGGATTTCACGGCGCGCACGTGGCCATCGGCGTGCTCATGATTCTTTTCGCTTTCTTCCGCCAACTCGGCGGCGCCTACACCGCACAGAACCACACTTATCTCATCCTTGCGGGCATGTATTGGCACTTCGTCGATGTGGTGTGGATCTTCCTCTACTCGGTCCTTTACTTGATCTGAACGACCGGCGCCGGGGACGGCGCCGCTACATGCTGTAGCGTCGGCGTCCCCGCCGACGAACTCCATGAACGACCATCCCCAAAAAGACATCGTGGGTGACCGCATGCATCGCCTCGGTTGGGCCGGCGCCTTCCTCGCGTTCGTGCTCGCCGTCCTCATGGGCTACTCCATGTGGCGCGGATCCGAACGCCGCGACGTCGGACAGTTGCCCGTCATCCGTGCCGTGCCCGATTTCGCTCTGACCGACCAGGACGGGAAAACGCTGACCAAAGACGATTTGCGCGGGAAAATCTGGATCGCCGATTTCATCTTCACGCGTTGCCAGGGCCCGTGCCCCCTCATGACCGCGCGCATGCTCGAGATGCAGCGCGCCCTGGTCAAAGCACCCGAGATCAAACTGGTCTCGGTCACCGTCGATCCCGAGCACGACACGCCGGAGGTGCTCAAAGCTTACGCGGCCGCCAACAAGGCCGATCCGGAGCGCTGGAAATTCCTCAACGGCGAAAAAGCGGTGATCGAAAAGCTGGTCACCGAGGGGTTCATGCAGCATTTGGCCGAGGAAAACGGCGAACCGGTCCACGGAACCATGTTTCTCGTGATAGACGGCAACGGCATGGTGCGCAGCGCCCGCATGCTGGAGGATCCCGAATTGATCCCCAAGATTCTCACCGACACGGGAAACCTTCTGCGGGAGCAGGGCGCGGCAAAAACTTCTGCTTGGTAGGGACGGCTGGCTCAGCCGTCCGCACAACGGGAAATGAAATGCAGCGGTCCGCCAGGGCCGGCGGACCCTACCGGGAATTTTTCGAGCAGGGACAGTTGGACGCTACCGCGCGATTTTTTTTCGGTGGGGACGACTGGCTCAGCCGTCCGCACGCTTTTGATTCGGAAACGCGGCGGTCCGCCGGGCCGGCGGACGCTACCGGCGCTTGCTCCGCATCGGAGCAAAAGCTAGTCTTTGCCGAGTGAAGTTTCTCGCCTCAATTCCTGCCCTGCTCCTGCTGCACGCGCCGGCTTTGGCCTGCGCGGGTTGCCGCGAACCCGGTGAGGAGGTCGAAACGACCACCGTGATGGCCGGCTTCGGTTTCTCGTGGGGAGTGATCTTCATGCTGATTTTCCTTTTCGCCCTCTGCAGCGGACTCGGATGGTTCGTCGCCCGGACAATCAAGACGGTCGACGCGGGCAAGCCTGTGCGATGAGCGTTACCGATCTTCCGGCGGTCAACGCCACGCTCAACTCGATCTGCACATTACTGCTTCTCGCGGGTTGGTGGTTCATCAAGCACGAGCGCAAGACGCAGCACATCGTTTGCATGGTCTCCGCGCTCGTTGTCTCAGCCGCATTCCTCGCCTGCTACCTCGTCTATCACTACCACGTCGGATCGGTGAAATTCACCGCGCAGGGCATCGTCCGCCCGATCTACTACTTCATCCTCATCACCCACGTCTTTCTCGCCGCGGTCATTCTCCCGCTCATCGTCCTGACCATTGTGCCCGCCCTGCGCGCCCGCTTCGACCGCCACCGCAAGTGGGCGCGCATCACCCTGCCGCTCTGGCTCTACGTTTCGATCACCGGCGTGATCGTCTACCTGATGCTCTACGTCTGGTTCCCGTCGGC
>JAFMJK010000197.1 GCA_017853515.1 Chthoniobacterales bacterium
GTGGTCAGGTGACAGTAGGCGGCGGACAGACTAAGAGTCGAAGAGACCAAAAGACGAAGAGCCGGAGCGCAGCGGAAACGCAGATAGCCCCGAGGCAAACGGCGTGTGGCGGGCAGGGATCCGGAAACCAGGAATGGCTGCGGTCAACGGATGCGGCGCACGGAGATTTTCTTCCAGCAAGTGCGGTCGCCGGCGTGCGGGAACGCGTCTTTTCTCTCCCGCAAGCGCCGGACCGTCGCCACGTTGGTGCCGGCGACAAGGACTTCGTTCATCGCGGCGGGCGAGGTGACCGAGCGCACTTCGGCAAAGGCATCGCGCAAGATGCCGCGTGTTGCCGACTGCGTGGCGCGGTGGCCGGCGCCGGTGACGAGGTTTACCGCCAACACACCGCCCGGCGCGACGCAGCGGCGCAGATTTTGCAGGAGTCGTCCGTCCATCGCCTGCGGACGGAAAACATCGGTGCGTCCCGCCAGATAGATATCGTCGATGACCACGTCGAAAGTTCGGCGGTTGGTGCGCAGCCACTCGTAAGCATCACCGACGATGACATCGACGCCGGTCCGGTCGAGTGCCATGTGGCGGCGGGCCAGACCGACAATTTCTCGGTCGATATCGACCGCGGTGAAACGGCATGCGGGCAGGAGATGACGCAGAATGCGCAGGGTCGTGCCACCGGCCAGACCGAGCATGAGCAGCGATCGAGGTTCGTGTCTTTTGCCCAAAAGCGCGGCGGCCGCCAGCATGTCCCAGACCAATCCGGTGAGGAAACGCTGCCGGTGATAAAAGGCATGCACGGCACCGGCCACGCGGAATTCCACGGCCAACGGCGACTTCCAGATTTCCAAATCCTGATGCGCGGTGCGCACTGTCGCAGTGCGCCGCATCCTCGCGGTGCGGGCCTGGTTGGAGCGGTTCTTCATGCCGGCACCGTCGCGAGCGGGTCGATAGCCATTGGTCGGTGAAGTTTCACGGGGAGAGAACAACCAGCATGGTATCAGGTTTCCGCGACCGGAGCGTGAAAAACGAACCGTGAAATGGCACCGCGTCCGACCTCGTCTGCCGGAAGGCTTGGCGGGTGGCTGGATCCGACCGCATGCGGGATGGACCCAAAGGCAGCAATGTAAAAGGCGGAGAAATTCGAGATCCGAAAAGTGGGCAGGGGGCTTGAAACGCTCTTGATGCGCACGGCCTGCGCTGGGGGATCACTCGCACCCGGACACGGAGAGCAAAGCGCCATCCCGCGTGCCGAGCGCTGCCATCTGTTGACAGCCCGACCGCAGGCTCCAGTATTGAAGCAGATCATGCTTCGCATCGCCTTGCTCATGCTTTTCCGCGACAAGGCGAAATACGCCATGCTTATCAGCGGCCTGACGTTCTGCTCGCTGCTCATGAGCCAGCAAGCGGGCGTTTTTTGCGGCATCATGATGTGGACCACGGCGACTTTGCGGAACATCAGTTCGCCGGTCTGGGTGGTCGATGCCAAGGTGCAGCAGGTCAACGAGGTGATTTCCCTGCGCGACATCGATGTGCAGAGGGTGCGCAGCCTGCCCGGCGTGGCCTGGGCGGTGCCGCTTTTCTGGGGCATTGTGCAGGCGCGACTGCCCGACGGTTCTTTCCAAGCCGTCCAACTCACCGGCCTCGACTCCTCCTCGTTCACCGGACGCCCGGCCGTGATGCTCGAGGGGCGCATCGAGGACCTGCGCCTGCCCAACTCGGTCATCGTCGACCAGGTTGCGCTGGAAAAACTGCACCGCAAGGGCATCGACGCGCGGATCGGCACGACATTCGAAATCAACGACGAGGAAGCGCGGATCGTCGGTATCTGCAAAACGGAGCGCAGCTTCCTCGGCCAACCCTACGTCTACACGACCTACGAGCGCGCCCTGCAATACATGCCGGCCCAGCGCAAGATGCTCGCTTACGTGCTGGCCGAACCGAAACCGGGCGTCTCGCCGCAGGAAGTGGTCAAGCAGGTCGACGCGTTGCCCGGATTGCGGGCCTTCGACCACAAGACGTTTTTCCGCGAAACCATGATCTGGTATATCAAGAACACGGGGATCCCCGTTTCCTTCGGAACCGTCGTGCTCATGGGTATCATCGTGGGCATCGCCATCGCCGGGCAGACTTTCTACCTCTTTGTCCACGACAACCTCCGTTACCTGGCCGCCCTCAAAGCGATGGGCGCCGGCAATGCCAGACTGATCGGCATGGTCATGCTGCAGGCCTTTTCCACCGGATTCATCGGCTACGGTCTCGGCTTGGGACTCGCGTCGATATTCGGCAATGCCGTTCTGCGCAACGGAACCCCGCCCTTTTACATGCCTTGGCAGGTGCCGGTCTTTGTCGGCGTGGTCATCGCGCTCATCTGCTGCTTCTCCGCCGCGATCGGCGTGGCCAAGGTCGCGCGACTGGAGGCGGCGATGGTTTTCAAATGAGCGCGCACGAACCGGCCGTCATCTGCCGCGAGGTAATCAAGACCTACGGCAAAGGCGAAATCGCCGTGCGCGCGCTCAAAGGCGTGAGCCTCGAGGCGCGGTTCGGCGAACTGCTCATGATCGTGGGACCTTCCGGCTGCGGCAAAACGACTTTGCTCAGCGTGATCTGCGGGACGCTGCGCGCCGACTCGGGCACGATCGAACTTTTCGGCAAAAATATCTCCTCGATGCCGGACCGCGAACTCACCGCCTTCCGCGCGCGCCACGTCGGCTTCATTTTCCAGCAGTTCAACCTCGTTCCCACCCTCACCGCACGGGAAAACGTTTCCATTCCCCGCCTCCTCGCCGGCGCCTCCTACTCCGCCGCGCAAAAGGACGCCGGAGCCATGCTCGCGCAGGTCGGATTGGCCGGGCGCGAGGAAAGCTTCCCCTCCCAGATGTCCGGCGGACAGCAGCAGCGCGTGGCCATCTCCCGCGCCATGGTCCACCAACCGCGCTTGGTCATCTGCGACGAACCCACCGCCTCGCTCGACGCCGCCGCCGGCCAGCGCGCTCTGGATTTGTTGCGCGAATCCGCGCGCCATCCGGATCGTTGCGTCATAGTGGTCACGCACGACTCGCGCATTTTCCATTACGCCGACCGGATCGTGGAAATGGACGACGGGCTTGTCACCGCGTCCCAGACCGCGTCGGATTATCTGCGAGACCATCCCCATCCCCCTACGCAACCCAAAAGCCATGTTTAGAAACATCACCATCGCCGCCGCGCTCCTCGGAATCGCGGCCATGTTTTTCCTCGTTGCGCGCCTCAAGAAGCCCGATCCGGTCGCCCCGCCGCTGGTCGAACCGGCCGCCGCGCCCTACCAGGCCGCCATCGGTGCGCGCGGCATCGTCGAGGCGCTCGGGGAAAATGTGCACATTTCACCGCTTGTCAGCGGCGTGGTGGAGGAAGTCTTCGTCAAAGTCGGCGACCAGATGAAGAAAGGAGCTCCGCTCTTCCGCGTCGACTCGCGCGAGGCGCGGGCGGCGGTCGCCTCGCGGGAAGCGGAAATTCCCGTCCTCACCGCGCGCTTGGCCGAGGCCGAGGCCAACCTCGCGGAGAAAAAAGACCTCCTCGATCGTGTGACCAAACTTGGCTCGAAAAACGTGGCCAGCGAAGAGGAAGTGCGCCGCGCCACGTTCCAACACCGCGCGGCCGAGGCCCTGCAAACACGCGCCGCCGCCGAACTCCAGCAGGGCAAGGCACTGCTCGCCGAGGCGCAAACCGATCTCGACCTCACTCTTGTCGCCGCCCCGCGCGACGGCGAGATCCTCCAGGTCAACATCCGCTCGGGCGAATACGCCTCCCCGAACACCATGGTCGAGGCCATCCTTCTCGGCGACACGAGCACTTTGCAACTGCGGGCCGACGTCGACGAGGACAGTGCATGGCGCGTGCACCCCGGTGCTCCCGCCACGGCTTATATCAAGGGAACCCGCGACAAACCGATCCCCCTCACTTTCGTGCGCGTCGAGCCGTATATCCTCCCGAAGAAATCCCTCACCGGCGAGAGCACCGAACGCGTCGATACCCGTGTGCTGCAGGTGATCTACACATTCCCCATGCCCGCTACCCCGGTCTATGTGGGGCAGCAGATGGATGTCTTCATCGACGGAGCACCGATGGCAAAGTAGCGGCGAAGCCGCAGTAGCGGGTGGCTGGAACCAAGCGGATCCTCAAAAGCCAGAAAGCAGAGACGGAGAAAGTGAGGCGAGCTGCAGAGGCCGCCGC
>JAFMJK010000264.1 GCA_017853515.1 Chthoniobacterales bacterium
TGCCAGATATTGCATCTTTTAGGACGCTATAGGCCGACTCGTGCTTATGGCCGGCGACGTAGATGTGGTCGCGGGTTCCCATTATCGCCGCCTTCATCGGCCCGTGAGCCGGGTTCCAGATCGACGAACCGGAGTGGTCGTGTCGAGCGTTCACCCGCACTTCAAGTCCGTTCGGGAACTTGAGCGCAATACGCGCCTCAGACGATTTATAGAGCGCGTCCTGCTGCTTGGCGATCCACCGGAGCGGGTCACCAGCGCCCGACCAGGCGTCATGGTTGCCCGAGATCATGTATAGCCAGTTGCACCGGCCAACGAACCATTCGGCCAACCGCCAGGCCTGCGCCGCTGACGTACTCTGATCGGCGTATAGCCGCGCCAAACGCCCGACCCAGTTGTTCGTAGTGTCCCCCACGTTCACGGCAAAAAGCCCTTTGGTGGCGTTTACGAGCGCCGTATGACGTTCTAGGGCTTCAATGTCGGTGCCGTCGTCGTCGACGTGCGGGTCGCCAAAGTGCAGGATGCCAATGGCGCCGTCTATCTTAATGCGGATCGGGATTAGTTTGGACGCTTCTTCGTAGTTACGTTTGTTTGCGAACTGACGCTTGCGGTGAGCGATCAGCTCCTCGATAGACACGTCGTCCATCGGCAGCGGGGTGAACTCAAAGTCTTTTTCTTGAGGTCGGGGCGCTTGGTAGGTCGACTCTAGTCCCTCCACCCCTTTTGCGATGAGGTCGCCAGCCCGCACCGTAATGTTGCGGACGCTAATCCCTAGCTCTCTGGCGGTTACCGCCCTAATTCCTTTGTTCTTCCGTAAGCAAGCAATCAGTCTTTCGTCAGAAACAACTCGCCTAGGCATAAGTCCTCTGGTGTTAATGCTCCCAAAGAGAACTTAACACAAAACAATCGCTTGTAACAAATACCTATACGGTTCTTTGAAAGTGCGGCACGTCGACAAAGCGCCACTTACCGCCCCACTGATTCTTTGGGTGCAGCGATTCCCAGTATTCGCCAACGGGCGCCAAGGTCTTTACGTCGTAAACCAGTTTGCCGTCTTTGAAGAAATTGAGGTCGATGGCGCATCGCTTGATATGGATGCTGTTCATCGTCTTTGACCGGCCAGTCTTAACGTAAATCTGCTGCTGGTCGATGGTTCGAGCCAGTTCGCCGCCCGTGACGGTGAAGCCGAGTTCGGTAGCCTTGGCGATCAGTTTGCAGGCGTCTAGCAGGAACGCCGCTTGGTCAGCAACGAGACTCATTTGGTCTTCATCTCCATGACCTTCTCAACCGTGCGGCCACCAAAGTAGGCCAACATCACGATCTGTCCCCAGTTACCGAGCAGAGTCACATACGACTCGTTCGCTTCCATACCAAAGGCGGACATGAAGGCAAACAGGAAGTAGCCGGCAAGGATGGCGATTAGAGTCATAGGCCGGATGTTTTTGGAGAGCCACGAGTCAGACGACATATCGGCAGTCCAGCGATCCGTGACCGCAGCCGCCTCTGCCTTGAACGCTTCAATGTCGAGTTTGTTTTCCTCAAGGCGGAGCCGCATAAGCTCCTCCTCGTGTTCCATCTCGGCAATCTTGATCTGAGCAATCTGCTCTGGCGGCATATCAGCGGCCAACTTAACGCCGAGTTTGTCCTCAACAAACTCCTTGCCCTTCGCCATGACGGCGTTTGCCACCAACCCTAGCCCGTTAGAGAGCAGGGTCTGAATCAACGGCATCATCGCTTTTCGCGCTCCTCGAGCAGACGCAGGCGGACGTTCAAGTCGTTAATCTCGCGCTGCAGGTCTTCACGCATCTTGGCGCGCTTCTCGGCAGACAGCGGCGAATCAGTCGGGACGCCCTCGGACGTAATCAACGCCGGCAACTTTGACTCAATACTAATGAGCCTGTTGCTAAACGAGGACACCTGCCCGAGTAGCCAGCCAATGCTGACGACCAGGATAGGTATTACCATCTTGAGTATTTCGCCCCAGTTCATTTGTCGGCCTTCGTCTCTAGCCGGTCAAATATCTTCTCAAGCATTGCCTTGATGTCACGCACGTCCTCACGGTAGTCGTCTTTAGCGACATACTGCTTCGGCAAGTCCTCGCGTAACTTGGACAGGTCTTGGCGCAATTCTCGGTCAGCTTCCCATAGCACACGGCCAAACCAGCCGAGAGCAGTCATTACTCCGCCGTAAACCCAATTGAGCAGTGTCTGATCCATGATTACTGACCCAAAGCATTTAGTCGACGAGATGTTTCAAGCACATTGACTGCCGCCGGAGCAGAAATTTGAGCCAATGGAATGTTTGGCAACATTTCTCCACCACGCGCAATACCGCCAAATCGCCTTGCTTGTTGCAGCAACATTCTATCAGCGGCATATTTTGACGCTTGCGTTGCTGCCGCCAATGCCAATGCGTTTTGCGGAATGTAATCTAACGCTCGATCTTGCCCAAATAGTTCGTATGCGGCTGCGCCTAAATTTAGGCCCAGTCCCTTTGTAGAACCAAACGGAGCAAACTCTCCAATAGATTTAAGAATATTTACTGGAGCTGACCCTTTCGCAATAGATCGAATTACATCCCGTTGCTCTTTATCAAACTGTCTTAGCTTTTGTTTGTTTTTGTAAAGAGAATAAAATGCCTGTTGTATTTGCGAGGCATTGTTTCCCTTAACATCAAGCAAATCTAACAGTTCATTTACCACTTCTCCACGAGATGCTTTTTTATAAGCATCACGGGCAATCAACTGGTTTTTTACAAACTTATCAACATCTCCGCGAACAACACGTTGTTGCAACAATATTGACGGGTTTTCGACTTTCGGAGTTACAAACTCATCAATTTGGTTTGTAATTATTTTAGAAAATCGTTGAACGGCTTTATTTGGGTCTTTCCCAGCCGCTTGCGCTATGCGACGAGCATTTTCTAACTCTTCTGCGCTAATGTCTGCGCCAGACTTGTTTTTTAACTTATTAACAACCGTTGCAATTTGCGTTTGCAAATCTGGATCAAAGCCGCTTTCTTTCAGCGTTCCATCTAGCCGATTAAGAAAAGTTTGGTAACTGTCTTTGGAAAAGACAACTTTTGCGTCTTTTGCCGCTTCATACGCATCGGTTGCAATGTTTTTCCATTCCTCTACCGAAGGCGCAGGCGGAACTCGACGAGAGCCAACCGCTCCGCCAAGTAAACTTCCACCTAAACTGATTCCCGCCAGTTGGTAAGGATCGGTAACATCAAAATACTGTTGCGCTGCGACTGGAGCGCCGGCTCCGGCGCCCCCTGCAAACATTTGCACGTCTGGCCGTTTTCCCATCGCAGCCAATACGTTGCGAACTGGGCTAGGCGACATCCCCGCTAACCGCGAAAATGCTGAGCCAAGACCATATCCACTCGCTGCGCCACCTGCGACAGCCTCAAGCAATTGTTGCTCACGTGTCGGTTGCGCCGGCCCAACCCCCATGCTTGTAACGCCGCGCTTTACAAGTTCTGATGGCGTTGTTGTTCCAGCAAGTCCTGTCGCAATATCAGCGGCAGTCAACGCCAACGGGCCAAGACGTGCGCCCGTTTGTGCGCCCATAATCATTCCCGGCGGGCCACCTGCTGCGCCTAATGCGCCGCCAATTGCGCCGCCGACAAGCGATGACGCCGCATACGGGCTAACACCGCGAGCAATTGAGCCTGCGTAATCCTTAACACGTTGCGGAATAGAGTCCGGCGCAGCAATAGGCATAACGCCTTGGCCGCCCATTTGCATTGCAAGCGCGTCGTAATCTACCTGTGACGCGGGTTGCGACGGCGCACCGCCATGCTGTTTAGCCAGCGCGTCATAGTCGGCCATTACTTAATTCCTGCCGCTTTCTTGAAGCTATTTGCCGCCGCTTGATCGGCAAACTCATATACCTTGCCGTTTGGAGCAGTCACGGTGATTTTGCCGCTTGCGCTTTCCAAATACCTTTTCATATTTGGCATATCGAAAATAGACTTGCTACCTTCGCCTTCATTCCAAGCCTGCTCAACACCTTCGTAAGTGCGATTTTTATTCCACCAATCGTCCCAAAACTTCTGTTGTTTAATCGCCATTTTGCCTTGAGCGTCGGCAACATCAATAAGAAATCTGTTGGCTTCTGTCGTGTTGCCAAGTCTTGCAAAAGTCTGCTCCATACGAGCGGCATCAGACGTGGTTTGGACGCCCTTCTGTT
>JAFMJK010000198.1 GCA_017853515.1 Chthoniobacterales bacterium
TTTCGTGGCGGCCCCCGCGGTGCGGCGCGCGGATTCGCGCTCGAGATCGACCAAAAAAGTGGAGTCCAGAATCACGGGATGTCCGGCGGTTGATCGGCAAGGTTGAGTTCGTCGATGGCGTGGGCATCGGCCTCGGTCAGCAAGGCTCCCCGCTCGCGGGTGAGGGTCAGCAACTGCCCCGCGGTGATCACGCTTGCCGGCATGGGGAGACGGCGCACCACCTCGGAAAATGACTCCCGAGGCGTCCGCTTGGCCCTCTTCAGCCGCTCGTAGGCGTCGATTTCCAGAGTTATAGTTTTGGTTGCCACGAAATCACTAATACACGAGCATGCATGAATATCAAGCATCTCAGAGGCGAAGAGCGGAGAAAGCTGGCTCGCCTGCTCCCGACGTTTACTTCACAGATTCTTTGCGCTCGGCCCATGCGCTGCAGCTTGCCGCGGCGGTTGTCTTGGGCGCGACCGAGGTTGCGGAGCTGGAGTTCGTGACGCTGGATGACACGCTGGCACAAGCGGTGCGGCGGGAAGGTTTCCGCGTGTTTTGCAGCACGACAGCCTGACGTGTGATGGCTGCGGCCGGCTGAGGCCAGCCGGCCCTACCGGGATCGGAGGATTTTCCAGGCTTCCCAAAATCCCGGAGCGAAGTCTCGGGGGCGGGCGTTGATCCAAGCGTTGATGTCCTCAAGGGGAAGGAGGAGAGCGTCTTGGATTTCCGACGGTGGCAGGATGAAGGGGCCTTCGTGCTGCGCGGCGAAGACTTCGACGAACTCCTGTCCGGTGTTGGAGCAGGCGCGGATTTTTCCCAAGAGTTTAAATTCGCAGCGGATGCCGAGTTCTTCCTCGGTCTCGCGCACTGCGCCGTCGGCATAACTTTCTCCCGGCTCGAGATGCCCCGCCGCGCTCGAATCCCACTTCGAGGGTTCGCGGTCTTTCCAGGCCGAACGCTTTTGCAGAAGCAACTCGCCGGTCTTGTTGAAGACGAGAATATGCACCGCGCGGTGCAGAAGATTCTTATCGTGCACGATTGAGCGTGGTTTGGTGCCGATGACTTTGTCGTTTTCATCGACCACGTCGAATTGCTCGCCGTCATGCTGCGCCGGATGGATTGCCGCCGGATCGAGTGCGCGCGCCAGATCGATCCATTGGGCCACGGACAGATTTTCCGCTCGGCAGGTTGGCGGAAGGCCCTGTTTTTCGCACCAGTCGCTCCAAACGGCTGGGTCCGGCTTGAGCAACGACTTCAATTGCTTCCGGCGCTGGCTGAATCCGCGCTGCACCAAGTCATGGAAGAAGGCGCTGCGCGCCGGCGGAAATTCTTTCGCTGCGCGCCGCTCCAAGACAACGAGCGCCGAGTCGACCCCAGGCTCCGGAAAAAAGACCGATGGCGGCAGTGCCCGCTCGCGGCGGACCCTCCATAGCCGCTGCGTGCGCACGGTCAACGCGCTGTAATCCGCCGTGTCGGGCCCGGCGGCCAACCGCGCGGCAAACTCATCCTGCACCGCAAAGACTGCACGGTTCACCGGCGAGCATGGCCCCAACCAGTGGCGCAGGATCGGCGAGGTTGCGTAGTAGGGAAGATTCCCGGCCAGCGGGAAGGGGCCGTGCTTCATCAACGGCCGCCAGTCGAACTCGATGGCATCGGCATGGACAATTTCCACGCGCTCGGCGGGAAATTTCGCCCGCAGCCATTCGGCGAGGCGCGCGTCTTTCTCGATGAGCAGCAATTTCCCGCAACGCTCGAGGAGCGGCGCGGTCAGCGATCCGAGTCCGGGGCCAATCTCCACCGCGAAGGACGCGCGCTCCGGCACCGCGGTCGCGGCGATGGATCGCGCGAGGTTTTGATCGTGGAGAAAGTTTTGCCCGAGGCTCTTTGTCGGGCGCAGTTGCAACTCGTCCAGCGCGGTGCGGATGTCGGTGAGGCGCATTCGGACAAAGGTTTACAGTTGGCAGTGTTCAGTTTTCAGTTGGCAGAGCAACAGACTCAGGCGCTGCGCCTAGTGCTGGCCGGGACCGATCAGCAATCGAACAGGTCGCGGTAGTTTTTCTTGGCGTGTTCGCGGCACATTTTGTCGATCTCGCCGGGGTCGGTCATGCCGGCGGCGTGGCAGGCGAGTTCGCTGCACTCTTTGAAGTCGAGACTTTGCACCGCTTTCTTCACCCGCGGGACGGCGGCGGTGACCACGCTCAGTTCGTCCATGCCGAAACCGAGGAGGAGGGGAGTGAGGTGGATTTCCGATGCCATCTCGCCGCATACCCCGATCCAGATGCCGTGTTTGTGCGCCGCCTGGCAGGCCATGGCGATGAGCCGCAGGACCGACGGGTGCGTCGGCTGGTAGAGGTGCGCCACACGGTCGTTTCCGCGGTCGACGGCCATGGTGTATTGCACGAGATCGTTGGTCCCCACGCTGAAAAATTTGACCTCCTTGGCCAGCTGGTCGGCGATGAGCGCGGCCGACGGCACTTCGATCATGCACCCGGCCTCGATGTCATGTTTGAAGGCTTTGCCTTCGGCGGAGAGTTCCTTTTTGCATTCCTCGAGAAACGCGTTGGCCCACTTCACCTCGTCGATTTGCGTCACCATGGGATACATCAGCCGGATGTTCCCGTGGGCCGACGCGCGGAGAATGGCGCGCAACTGCGTTTTGAAGAGCGCGGGTTCGTCGAGGCAGAGACGGATGGCGCGACGTCCGAGGAAGGGGTTGGGCTCCACCACAGCGTGCGGCAGGTGCATCAGTTTGTCGCCGCCGATGTCGAGCGTGCGGATGATGACCCCGTGCGGCGCGCATTTCTCGGCCGCGGTTTTGTAGGCCTCGTATTGCTCGTCCTCGCCCGGTGAGGTCTGTTTGTTGAGGAAAAGAAACTCGGTGCGGAAGAGGCCGATGCCCTCGGCGCCGGAGGACGCGACGGCATCGATTTCCGAGGGGAGTTCGATGTTGGCCGAAAGCACGAGATGGCGCCCGTCGCGCGTGGTCGATGGCGTTTCGCGGATGGCTTCGAGCTGGTTCTCGACCTCCACCTTGTGCTTCTCGATCTGGCCGTATTCGAAGCGCGTTTGCTCCTTGGGCTCGAGGATGAGCTTGCCGCTGTAGCCGTCGAGAAGCACTTGGTCGCCGGTGGTCAGCTTCGAGCAGATACCGGGCAGGGCGACGATCGCCGGGATGCCGAGCGATCGTGCCATGATGGCGCTGTGCGAGGTGCGACTGCCCTGTTCGGTGACAAAGCCGCGCACCAGGTCGCGGTTGATCAGGGCGGTATCGGAAGGCGTGAGGTTGGCCGCGATGATGATGTGCGGCCGGTCGAGTTTGTGCAGGTCGCCGTGCCCCTTGCCGAGGAGATGGCGCAGCACGCGCCGCGTCACATCCTCGATGTCGACCACGCGCTCCTGCAGGTAGGGGTCGTCGATCGCGGCGAGAGTGCGGCAATATTTTTCCGCGACCTGGTGGAAAACGAATTCGATGTTGTGCTTGTCCCGCTCCAGTCCGCGCAGCGCCTCGTCGATCAGAGTGCGGTCCTCGACCACCAGCAGGTGGGCGTCGAAGATGCTGGCGTCGCCGGCGCCGATCGCCGCGACGATGCGTTGCTGGATTTCCAGAAGTTCCTGGCGTGTGGCAATGAGCGCCGCCTCGAAACGCGCGATTTCGCCCGGGATTTCCTCCTCGGCGATATCGCGCAGCGGGACCTCCTCCTCGTCCTGCCAATGGACAACGACTTCCCCCTCGGCAATCCCCGGAGAAACCCCCAAACCTTCAAATATCTTTTCCTCGACCTCTGCCATCCGTGCGCGGTGTAACCAATTGATTTTCGCAGGTCAAAGCCCAATGCCTGCCTGCGGCCTTGACACTCTGGGGAGCGGCTGTTTCTTTGTTCCGTTCCAGCGCGATTCCTGAGTAGCTCAGTGGTAGAGCGGTCGGCTGTTAACCGATTGGTCGTAGGTTCGAATCCTACCTCAGGAGCCAGCTCAAACTGGCTACTGAGAGTCCGAGAATCCCGCCGCAGGCGGCAAAAGCGGAAAGATCGCCGCAGGCGATCAATCCTACCTCAGGAGTCCTGCTCCTCCTTGTCTTCCGCCGCAGGCGGCAAAAGCGGAAAGATCGCCGCAGGCGATCAATCCTACCTCAG
>JAFMJK010000199.1 GCA_017853515.1 Chthoniobacterales bacterium
CTGAAGGTAGGGACACGCGGCTCGCGTGTCCGTCGGGAAAAAGAGCGGACGAGCGGGCCGCTCGTCCCTACCTTTCGTGATTGGCATTATCAGCAATCCCTCTGTGATCAGTGCCATCCGTGTCATCCGTGGTTTATCCTAGAAAGGAAGTTGAGGGTCTATAGTTGAGGGATGAGGGTGCTCAATCTCTCAACGCTCATCATTCAACTCTCATCTCCGTTTTTAGGATAAAATCATGGGCGGCTCTTCGGCCATCGGGGTGGCTACAACTTTTCCGAAACCGATCTAGCCCGCACTCGGTGCAATCGGCCGCTCCACCGCCGCTCTATCCGCGCGCGCGGGAGTTTCTAGCCGCGGTATTTGGCCGCGTCAAATGGCGGGGCTTTGCTTGCCCGGTGGAAGATCAGCCGGGGCCAGACAAAGATGCCGCGCAGCAACAGCCAGAAGTGCACGCGCAACAGAAGCAGGTTGTCCCGCAGGTAGCCGAAGTGGCGGACGCGATCCTTGGGGTAATGCACGATCGCGGGCAGATTCATGGTCGGCACGCCGAGCCACGACATCCGGACCACCGCCTGCGTGTCGAAATCGAAGCGCCGCCCGCCGCGGATGCGCCTCAGCGCTTGGATGAGGGCGAGCATGGGATAAAGACGAAGTCCGAAAAGCGAATCGCCCATTCCGCGCCGCAGGGTTTCGATTTTGGTCAGGAAATCGGCCATGCCGTGGCCGATGATGTGCGAGGTCGGCGCATCGTCGCCGAACTGCGGTTCGCCCATGACCAAGGCGAGGGGATGCTCCGCGGACGCCTGCATGAATTTCGCGATGTCGCCGGGATCGTGCTGTCCGTCCGCATCGAAGACCACGGCATGGGTCAATCCCCGGTCGACCGCGTAATGGAAAGCGGCGAGAACCGCCGCGCCCTTGCCGGTATTGCGCGGTTGGGCCAGCGCGTGCAGTCCGGGTTCGGTTTGGGCGAGACGGACGACCGCGTCCGTGCTCCCGTCGGTCGAGCCGTCATCGACCACGATGACCGGTTGCCAGACGGCCATGACCTCGCGCACGGTTTGCTCGAGGCGCGGGCCGGTGTTGTAGGTCGGGATGACAACGCAGCGTCGGGGGTCGGGTTGATAGTCGGCCGGCATGGGAGGCTGTTGGGCGTCCCTCTTCTTTACAGTCCCCGTGCCGGGGATGAAGCCCCGAGTTCGGGCGATTCCGCCGGGCGACAAACTGTTTGGCCACGGATCCGATCGGCGCTAACCTGGGCTCATGCCGAGGATCTCCCTGACGGAATGCCTGCGGCGTGTGGTTCCAGTCGCGGCAGTCTCGTTCGCACTGGGCCTCTCCGCATGCTCGCCCTCGGCCCAGCAGAGCGAGATACGCATCGGCATCAACGCTTGGCCCGGCTACGAGCTTGTCCATCTCGCCGCGGTGAAAGGCTTTTTCGGGGAAGAAGGTCTGAATGTCCGACTCGTCGAATTCGACTCCCTGGCCGATGCCGGCCGTTCCTACCGGGTGGGCCAGATCGACGGGCTGGCCACGACCATGGTCGAGGTGATCATGATCCGCGACGACTCGGAGCGGGATTTGCGCGTCACGCGGATCTTCGATGTCTCCGACGGGGCCGATGTCATCATCGCTCCGCGTTCCATCGGTTCCATGGCCGACCTGCGCGGGCTGCCGATCGGCGTCGAACTCCAGTCGCTCGGGACGTTCATGCTCGGCCGCGCTCTCGAACTCAACGGCATGCAGTTCTCCGACGTGAAACCGGTCTCGAGCGACCAGACAACGATGGAGGAAATCCTGCGCGCCGGCGATCTCTCCGCCGTCGTGACTTACCCCCCGGTCGCGGTTAAGTTGCTGGAGAATCCGAATTTCCACGCCATTTTTTCCTCGGCGCAAATTCCGGGTGAGGTCGTGGATGTTCTTGCTCTGGATTCCTCGCTCTTGCGGGGCGTCCGCCCGCCGGCTGCGGCCATCAACCGTGCTTTGGACAAGGCGTGGGCTTACTATCTGGCCAACAAAGAGGAGTCCATCCGCATCATGGCCGCGCGTGAGGGTATCACGCCCGCGGAGTTCGCCGAGACGCTGAGCGGCGGCATCCATCTTTATTCGCCCGCCGAGTCGGCTGCCTTTTTCGAATCCGGCGGCAACTTGCAGGCCATCGCCGAGACCACGGCCAAATATCTTCGGCTGATGAATGTCATAAGCAACAAGTCCGGGGTGACCGACTGCAGTCCATGAACTCGTCCATGGCCGGGCGGCAGACCCTCGGCCGGCGCGTGCTGAGGCCCGTCTCGGTTTTCTTTCTCGTCGCCACCCTCATCACTCTGGCTGTTTACTACCCCCTCTTCCGGGGGTGGGTGGCCATTCAGGCCGGTCTGCAGGTTTCGACTCTGGAGACGAGTCTGGTGCTCTCGCTGGAGAGCATGTCGCAACTGTCGCGCATGCAGCGCGTTGTCACGGCCATCGGCGCCGAGCGGAATGTCCAGTCGGTCATCGTCATTGCCGGCGACCCACCCGAGGTGCTCCTGGCCAACAACCACCTCTTCCGCGGCAAACAGGCGCACGCGCTGCCGCCCGGCACGCTCGGGCCGCAGGCGCTGGAGGTCATCCGCAGCGGGCGTTCCACGAGGGTCCGCGACTCGTCCACCGAACCCGGCATCATCGAATCCATCGCCACCGCGCATTTGACCGACGCCTCGGTCGAGGGTCTCCGGCCGGTCGAGGCGTTCGTCATTATCCGCATGCGCACCGGGGACATACAGCGGCAGGTGCTAAAACAGCTTCTTCTTTCTTTTGCCATTCTCATGGCGCTGATGACCGGGGTTATCTTTTTTGTCTGGCGGACCATCGCATCGCGGATCACGCAACCGCTGTCCGGGCTGGTCGGCCAGTTGAAAGAGTTCCCTTTGCCGCAGGTGCTCGAGGCGGGCACGGCGGATCAGACCGAGGTTGGTCTGCTGGTCGATGCCTTCAACGAATCGTTGCGCAAGCTCCGGATACAGGAAAGATTCCAGAGCGAGATTCTCAACCATGCCGGGGCGGCCATCATCGCCACGACCGCGGAGGGCGTCATCACCCTGTTCAACCCCGAAGCGGAGCGGTTGCTCGGTTACGCGTCGGGCGAAATGGTCGGCCGTCTCACCCCGGGTGTCTTCCACGACCCGCAGGAGGTTGCCGAGCGTGCCGTGTCTCTCTCCACCGAGTTGGGTCAGGCCGTCGAGCCCGGGTTCGAGGTCTTCGTTGCCTTTGCGCGGCGCGGACGCACCGAGACCAGGGAATGGACCTACATCCGCAAGGATGGCACGCGGGTCCCGGTGCTGTTGTCGGTCAGTGCTCTGCGGGATGGGAAGGGACAACTCACCGGCTTCCTCGGCGTGGCGCGGGATTTGAGCGATATAAAAGAGCGCGACCGGGTCCTGCGCACCCAGCTCGACCTGATCGCCCGCCGCGAAAACCTCCTGCAAGAGGTGCATCACCGCGTGAAGAACAACCTGCAGATTGTTTCCAGCCTCTTGTCCCTGCAGATGCGCGACCAACCGCGGCCCGAAGTCGCCGAGCAACTCCGCATCGCCCATGCGCGCATCAACAGCATCTCGACACTGCACGAGCTTATTTACGATGCGCATGACCTCGAATCCGTGAGGCTCGACGATCTGATCAACAAAATGTCCGATTGTCTGGCCGATATCTTCAGCGCCGAGGCGAAGGACATACGCATCAGCTCCGAGGTCGATGAACGCATCCTTGTTCCCCAGAGCAAAGCGGGACCGGTCGCCCTCATCATCAACGAACTGGCCACCAACAGCATCAAGCACGCTTTCACCGGCATGAAGAACGGGCACATCCGCATCACCGCGCGCTGCGAACCTCCCGCCGGGGGGGAGGAGGGGATGCTGGTTGTTGTCGAGGTCGCCGATGACGGCGTCGGGGCCGGTGCGCCCAAAGCGGTCAATTCGTCCAGCGGCCTCGGATCCCTTATCGTCGAGCGCCTCGCCAAGCAGATCCGGGCGACAATCGAGCATGTCGCGCAGGACAAAGGCTTCTGCACGCGGGTTTCGTTCCGCATTTGACGCCGCCTCGCGCGGACCCGCTCAGGC
>JAFMJK010000019.1 GCA_017853515.1 Chthoniobacterales bacterium
AATGCGCGTGAGCAGACGTCCGGCGGCGCCGCCGTCGAGCACGCGGTGATCGAAGCTGAGCGTGAATTGCGCCACGGTCACCGGAAGAAATTGGGCTTTCTCCTTGTCCCACTTCGGTTCGATGCGCCCCGCGCCGAGTCCAAGGAGCACGGTTTGCTCGGGCAGCGGGATCGGTGTGGCCAAGGTGAGGCCGAAGGTCCCGTAATTCGTCACGGTGGAAATGCATTGGCCCATGTCCGCCGGCGTGAGTCTGCGCTGGCGCGCGAGTTCGACGAGACGCGCATACATCGGCACCATTTCGCTCAGCTTGTGTTTGTCCGCGTGGCGGATGACCGGAACGAGCACCCCGTCCTCCGCCTCCACGGCGAAACCGATGTCGATCGAGCTTGGGTGGATGACTTGGCTGCCGATGAGGCGACCGGCCGGCGCGCTGTTTTCGGAAAGCGCAACGGCCAACGCGCGCAGTGCGTAAAGGGAAACGCCCGCTTTTTCCGCGGAGGCTTTGCGGTGCGCGAGCATCTTGTCGAGTTCCACCGGCAGCACCACGGTGGCCAGCGGTCGCGTCCAACTGCGGCGCATGGCATCCGCGACCGCCACGCGCATGGACGAAGCCTCGGTGATCTTTTGCTCCACGAGATTCTCCATGAAGCGCTCGAAATCCTCGATCGTGACGCGTCCGCCCGCGCCGCTGCCGGCCACGCCCGCAAGGTCGGCCGCGCTCAATCCGAGCTCCGTCATGCGCGCCTTCATGCGCGGCGACAAATAAGCCGCGCCGCCCGCGTGCGCCGGAACGGGCAGACCTTTGATCACCGGTTCGGGTTTGTCCGAGTGCTTGATCTCGGGCTTGGCCTTGCGCTGCTTTTTCGGTTTTTCCGGCGCGCCGGCCGGCATCGATCCGGTGGGCTGTCCGTTCGATGCGGTTTCTTCCGGCTCCAAATATCCCATGCGCTCGGCGTCCTCGTCGGACACTTCCAAATATCCGAGCGTCGCTCCGACCGCATAGCTCTCGCCTTCCTTCGCGCGCAATTCGGTCAGCTTGCCATTGCATGGCGCGACCACGCCCATGACGGCCTTGTTTGTCTCGACCTCCATCACATCCGTGTCTCCGGCCACATCGTCGCCGGGTTGGACGATGAGGCGGACAATGGTGGCTTCGGCGATGGATTCGCCGAGCTGCGGCATGAGGAGAGGAATGCGGGCCATAAAATTACTGGGTGAGAAGTTTGCGCAGCCGCGCGGCGACGGCCGAGGCGGTCGGTCGGTGCGCCGCCCACAGATCGGGATGATACGGGACGGGTGTGTCCTTGGCGTTGAGGCGCATCGGCGCGGCGTCGAGAAGTCCGAACCCCTCGGTCGCGATGCGCGAAATCACTTCCGCTGTCACTCCGCCCCACGGCCAGGCTTCGCCCACGACAAGGAGACGCCCGGTGCGTGCCACCGAGGCGAGCACGGTGTCGGTGTCGAGTGGTTTCACCGTGCGCAGGTCGATCACTTCGATCTGCCAGCCTTCCTCGACCAGTTCCTCCGCGGCCTGCAGCGATTCGTGCAGCATCGCGCTGTAGGTCACGACGGTCGCGTCGCGTCCGGCGCGCGCGATGCGCGCTTTGCCCGCAGGTTGCGCGGTGTCGGGGAGCTTGTCCGCTTTGAGGTGGTAATAGAGGAGTTTGTGCTCGCAGAAGATGACGGGGTCGTCGATCGCCACCGCCTCGAGCAGCATGCTGTAGGCGTCTTCCACCGTGGCGGGCGTCATGACCACGAGTCCCGGATAGTGCGAATAAATCGCCTCCATGCTCTGGCTGTGGAACGGACCCGCGCCGAGCGTGCCGCCGCTGGGCAGACGCACCACGATCGGGCAGGGCACATCCGTGCGGTAGTAAAGCGTCGCGGCTTGGTTGACGATCTGGTTGAAGCCGACGGTCGAAAAATCGGCGAACTGCATCTCCACGATGGGTCGCGCGCCCTCGATCGCCGCGCCGATGGCCATGCCCACGATCGCGTCCTCGCTCAGCGGCGAATCCATGACGCGCCCCGGAAATTCCGCCGCCAAATTTTTCGTCGCCTTGAACGCGCCGCCGAACACGCCGACGTCCTGCCCGTAGATGAAAACGCGCGGATCGTCGGAGAGCGCTTTTTCCTGTGCCGCGCGTATGGCCTCGAGATAAGTGACGCTCATTCGTCCTCCGTGTCGTATTGCCCCTCGACAAGGTGTTCCGTCGAGATGGCCTGCCAGTCCTCCGTGTCCGGGTCCGGACCTTTTTCCCGCTGCGCTTTGTTCAGCGCCGCCTCCACCTCGGCCTGCGCTTCTTTTGTCCACGCGGCAATGTCGGCCGCCGTGGCGGTTCCGGCCTCGATGAGCTGCGCGGCGCCGACGTCGAGGCAATCGCGTCCGACATTGGCTTTGCGCAGGCCCGGATCGACATAGCCCGCGTCGTCGTGCTCGCCGTGTCCGACGAGCCGGAGCAGCGTGGCCACGACGAGTTGCGGGCCGTGTCCCTCGCGCGCCGCCTGCACCGCGAGATGCAGGGTCTCGAGGCACGCCGCCGGATCGGTTCCGTCGCATTTGAATCCGGCGATGCCGTAGCCCGCGGCTTTGTCCAGCAGGTCGGCACAGGCGAACTGCCGGTTGTTCGGCGTCGAGTAAGCGTATTGGTTGTTCGCCACCACGACGACGAGGGGCAATCTTTCGACCGCGGCAAGATTGACGCCCTCGTGGAAAGCGCCGGTCGAAGTCGCGCCGTCGCCGATGGAAGTCACGCCGACGACGCCCGTTTCCCCGCGCAACCTCCGCGCGTAGAGCCCGCCCGCCACCACCGGAATGAGCGCGCCGAGATGGCTGATCATCGCGTAGTAGCCTTCCTTCGGCCGTCCGCGGTGGATGTTGCCGTCGCGCCCGCGCATCGGTCCCTTGGCCGAACCGAGATAGGTGCGCAGCGTGTCGAGCACCGTGTCGCCGAAAGCGAGACGCCCCGCCTGGTCGCGGATGAGCGGACCGAAAATGTCGCCCTTTCTCAGGAAGATCGCCGACGCCGTGCTGAGGGCTTCCTGGCCTTTGCCCAAAAAGACGCCGCCCTTGATCATGCCGGCACGGTAAAGTGCCGCGAGTTTCTCCTCCGTGGCACGCGCCAGCAGCATGGTGCGGAATGCGCGCCTTGCCAGATCGGCGTCGACACTTTTGCCCGCCCCCGTTTTTTCCTGCACAGCCGTGACCATGGGATCGCGGAGCATAAATCGGCCGGGTCGCCGCCTGCAAAGGCAAAACCCGGCACCCGGCGCGGCATTTTGACTCGCTGTGCGGCATTCGGCGGGGAAAATGCGCCGGATGCCCCGCGTGCGGACCTTGATTATCGGTGTTCCCCTTTGCCTCACCGCGGTGACGGCGCTGGCCCTTTGGACCGTTTCCCGCATCTCGTCCGACAAAAAAAACGAGATGTACATCGGCAGCATCGGCGAGCCGACCACCCTGAACCCCCTCCAGGCCGCCGACTCCGCCGCGGGTGCCGTCACCGGTGTTATTTTCAACGGCCTCCTGAAATACAATGCCGACCTCGTCATCGAGGGCGACCTCGCCGAATCCTGGACCATGCGGCAACGCAGCACCTTTTTCTTCGCCAACCCGGAGGAAGCCGTCCAGGCCGCGGCCAACATGGAAGCGCAGCTCGTCGACCGCGCCGCGCTGCATCTCGGCAAATACAGCGTCGACGGCGACAAACTCGTCCTCGAGCTCACGCTGCCCGGCGTGGCCGATTCGCAGAAACTCGCCGCCATGTTCGGCGTCGCGCCGCTTGCCGCGAAAACCCTCGGCATCACCGCGCCCAAACCCTTGGGTGATGCGCTCGAAGATTTTGCCGCGGAAAATCCCGCCGCGCGCGTCGTGCGGGTTTGGACCAACGGCAACCTCGGCGAAATTGTTTTTCTCGGCGACCCCGACACGGTGCGCGCCGGATTGCAGAAATTCCTCGTCGCGCGCGTCGGGGACAAAGGCCTCGTTCTCGACGACATCGTCGCGCCTCCTTTTCTCGCCGAGCCCGAAGTGGACTTCCGCTTGCGCGACGGCGTGCGCTGGCATGATGGCGCGCCCTTCACCTCGCGCGACGTGCGCTTCACCTACAACGCGCTGATGGACGACCGTGTCGCTTCGCCGCGCAAATCCGACTACGAGCTCGTCCTTTCCCTCGCCACGCCCGACGAACGCACCGTGCGCGTCGTTTACCGGCGTCCGTTTTCCCCCGCGCTCGAGAGCTGGATGATGAGCATCATGCCCGCGCACCTGCTCGAGGATCTCGCGCCCGACCAATGGCCGATGAAATTCAACCGCGCGCCGGTCGGCACGGGACCGTTCAAATTCGCCGAGTGGAAAACGAACCAGTTCGTCCGCGTTGTGCGCAACGACGACTACTTCCGCGGAAGCCCGCATCTCGGCGGTATCGTCTTCCGCGTGCTGCCCGATCCGTTGACCCTGCGCCTCGCCTTCGAGACGCGGCAGATCGATTTCTGGGGTGTCGACCCGTGGGCGGTCGGCAGTTTCCGCCAGGACGATCGCTTCACTCTCTTCTCCGCACCGAGCAATTCCTACAACTACATCGGCTGGAATTTGCGCAAACCCATGTTCCAGGATCTGCGTGTCCGCCAAGCGCTGGCCCACGCGGTCAATATCGGCCAGATGATCCGCTACGTGCTCTACGGCTACGGCGTGCAGAGCACGGGCATCTTCACGCCCGAGATGTGGTTCTTCAACCCTGACATCCGACCGCTCGCCTACGACCCCCAAAAGGCGCGTACGCTCCTTGCCGAGGCCGGATGGAAACCCGGACCCGATGGCATCCTCGAGAAAGACGGTCAGCGCTTTTCCTTCACCCTCATCACCAACAACGGCAACGCCATCCGCAGCGATATCGCCACTCTCGTGCAGGCCGACCTCAAAGCCATCGGCATCGAAGTCAACGTCGAGATGTATGAGTGGGCCGTCTTCATCAAAAATTTCGTCAACAAAGGCGAGTTCGACGCCGTCGTGCTCGGCTGGGCGCTGGGGCAGGGGTTCGACCAATTCCAGATCTGGCACTCCTCGCAGACCGGCCCCGAGCAGTTGAACATGGTCGCCTACCAAAACCCCGAGGCCGACCGCCTCCTCCAGGCCATCCGCGAAGAATTCGACCGCGAAACCATCATCGAACTCTGCGGCGAACTCCAGCAACTCATCTACGACGACCAGCCTTACATGTTCCTCTTCGTTCCCGAAGGCACCTCGGTCATGTGGAAAAACGCTTTCCGCGTCTACCGGCCGGGCCCCGGTGGCAAGTGGATCGACGAGCCGGTGACCATGACCAAAGCCGGCTGGTCGCACTATCTCGAATGGTTTTACCGGCCGGAATATCCGCCGCAACAGGAGAACTGATCCATGGCCGCCTTCATCATCCGTCGCCTCCTCGTCTCGGCCGTCCTGCTGTTTTTCATCAGCATCATTTCGTTTTTCATCATCACCCTCACACCGGGCAGCCCGTATCCGTGGGGCGAGCTCAACCCGAAAGTCTCCGAGGAGGTGAAGCGCGTCTTCCGCGAGAAATTCCACCTCGATCGCCCGCTGCACGAACAATACGCCTTCATCATGCGCGATCTCTTCACCGGAAATCTGCGCAGCATCAAGGACGAGCGACCCGTCCTCGAAAAAATCGCCGAGCGGCTCCCCGCCACCCTCCTGCTCAATATCGGCGCGCTCGCGCTCTCCCTCAGCTTCGGCCTGATGCTCGGTATCTACGGCGCGCGCCACGCCGGGCGACCGCCCGATGTCATCACCAGCGTCATCGCCTTTATCTTCATCGCGCTGCCCGGCTTCTGGGTTTCCTACCTCGTGGCCATCGCGCTCGTCGATTGGGCCGCCGTGCCGATCCTCGGAACGCACACCATCGGTGTCGCCTTCACCAATGGCGCGCAGGTTTTCCTCGATCGCTGGTGGCATGTCATGATGCCCGCTTCCATCCTCGCCATCGGCGGCATCGCCGTGCAGTCGCGCTTCGTCCGCGCCAGCATGATCGAGACCCTGCGCGAGGATTACATCCGCACCGCGCGCGCCAAGGGGCTCGACGAAAACGCCGTTTTCTACCGTCACGCCCTGCGCAATTCCATTCGTCCGCTCATCACCGGCATCGGCATGCTGCTTCCGGCGCTGATCAGCGGTGCCGTCATCATCGAAAACATTTTCGCTTACCCCGGCATGGGACGCCTCGGCTACGAGGCCGTGCTCGAGCGCGATTATCCCACGCTCGTCGCGCTCAACTTCGTCACCGCCGCTCTTGTCCTGGTCGGCAACCTCATCGCCGACATGCTCTACGCGGTCGTCGATCCGAGGGTCAGACTCGAATGATCACCACCGCGCCCGCACCGATCCAGAC
Organism: Chthoniobacterales bacterium; assembly: GCA_017853515.1. Classification (GTDB taxonomy): domain Bacteria; phylum Verrucomicrobiota; class Verrucomicrobiia; order Chthoniobacterales; family JACTMZ01; genus JACTMZ01. The sequence goes on from JAFMJK010000019.1 coordinate 6,387, forward strand.
CGCGCCCGCCACACCCGGCGGACGCGCCTGGCGCCGTTTCCGTCGCAACAAAGTCGGCGTGGCCGCGCTCGTCATGGTCGTGATCCTGGCCATTGTCGCTCTTGTCTTCTTCGTCTTCGACCGCCTCGGTATCCCGTTTCCCATGGACCCCGACGCGACGAATCTCGAGCGCAAACTCCTCCCGCCCAACCCGGTCAACTGGCTCGGCACGGACAACCTCGGACGCGACGTGCTCAGCCGCCTGCTCAATGGTGCTTACATTTCGCTCACCGTCGGGTTCGTTGCCGTGTTCGTGTCGCTTTTCATCGGTGTGGTCGTCGGCGCCGTCGCCGGATACTTCGGCAAATGGGTCGACAACCTCATCATGCGCGCGGTCGACGCGCTCATGTGCTTCCCCACGTTCTTCCTCATCCTCACCGCTGTCGCCCTGCTCGGACCGAGTATCTTCAACATCATCTTCGTCATCGGTCTGGTCAGCTGGACCGGCACCGCGCGTCTCGTCCGTGCCGAGTTCCTCACCCTGCGCGAATCGTCCTACGTGCAGGCCGCGCGCGCCCTCGGTCAGCGCGGATGGAAAATCATCTTCCGCCACATCCTGCCCAATGCCGCCGCACCCATCCTCGTCACCGCCGTGCTCGGCGTGCCCGAGGCCATCTTGGCCGAAGCCGGCTTGAGTTTCCTCGGATTCGGTGTGCAGCCGCCGCAGGCCACGTGGGGCAACATCATTGCCGACGGCAAAACCTACATCCTCGATGCATGGTGGCTGATTTTGTTCCCCGGGCTTGCCATTCTCCTCGCGGCGCTGTCGTTTTACCTCACCGGCGACGCGCTGCGTCAGGCGGTCGAAACCCGTTCCGAAAGACAATGAGCAAACCACTCCTCCAAGTCCGCGATCTCTGCATCGATTTCGTCCTCGAAGACCGCACCATCGAGGCGGTCAAAGGCGCCACCTTCGATCTCGCCGCGGGCGAAACGCTGGCCATCGTCGGCGAAAGCGGGAGCGGCAAAAGTGTCACCGCGCTCGCCCTCACGCGGTTGCTACCCGTCCCGCCCGCCGTGATCAAACGCGGCGAAATCGAATTCGAGGGCAGGAACGTCCTCACCATGGATGCCGCGCAACTGCGCAAACTCCGCGGGGGAAGAATCGCCTACATTTTCCAGGAACCGAGCACCTCGCTCAATCCGGTCTACACCGTGCGCAGCCAGATCGCCGAGGCCGTGCGCCTGCACCGGCCCGATGTCACCGATGTCGACGCCGAGGTGGTGCGCTGGCTCGATGCCGTCGGCATCGTCGATGCGGCCAAGCGCATGCACGACTATCCGCATCAATTGAGCGGCGGCATGCAGCAGCGCGTCATGATCGCCATGGCGCTCGCCTGCCAGCCCGACATCCTCGTGGCCGACGAGCCGACCACCGCGCTCGATGTCACCATCCAGGCGCAGATCATGGAACTGCTCGCCTCGTTGAAGGAGCGCTTCGGCATGGCCGTCATCCTCATCACGCACAACTTCGGCATCGTCTCCGGCTTCGCCTCGCGCGTGCTTGTCATGTATCGCGGCAAGATCGTCGAGCAGGGTCCGACCGCCGAAGTCCTGCGCGCGCCCAAGCATGCCTACACCCGCGCGCTCATCGATTGCATCCCGCAGCTCGGTTCGACGGAAAAGCGCCTCAAGACGATCGACCACGCCGCGCTCGACGCGGCCTGATTTATGGTAGCGGCGGTCTATGACCGTCGGTGTCTTTCAGTTTGTGAAAACTGTTCCGGCGGTCGTAGACCGCCGCTACAACAATTCCGAAGCCTTGCTGAGTTTGGTATAACTTCCTCGTGGGAAAACACGCACGCATCGCGGCACAGACTGAAGGATTGGTGGCGCACGCCGGATTCCATCCGTGCTACCTCGAATATTTCCGCCTTTTCAACGCGCAGGAATATTACGCGGCTCACGATGTCCTTGAGCACATCTGGCTCGATGCAGAGGGCGAGCGCCACATCTTCTACAAAGCGCTCATCCAGTTCGCCGGCGGCTACGTTCATTTGCAGCACCACCATCGCGAGCCAGCGCACAGGATCCACGGCCGGCGCCTGCGCCCGGCAGCGCGGCTTTTCCGGCGATCGGCGGAGTTGCTCCGAGAGTTGCCCGCCCGGTGCGAGGGCCTCGAGGTCGGGGAAATCGCCGTGATGGCCGTGGCCTGCGCCGAGGGGTTGGAAAAATCCGGCTTCTCGCGCAACCCGTGGCATCCCGGCGACACCCCGCAATTGCGCGGACCGTCCTAGTCGCTGACTCCTGCTTGTTCCTCCTCTTCCGGCGCATCGGGTGAAGCCATGAACGGAGACTGGTCGACCGGGCCCGGAGGCAGTTCCGCGTTCGCGGGAGTGAGCGTGCCGACATCGTCCGCCGTCCAGAGCATGCGGTCGGGACCGGCGGAAAGAATTTCCATGATGGTGCGGGAGACGGGATGAAAGACAAAGGGTGTACCCCAGCGGTCGATGAGTTCGCCGCTGGCGTTGAGGGCGGAAAAATCCGGGGGAATGATCGCCAGCCGCTTCGCGTTCTTGCCGGTCATCGACGCCACGATTTCCGCGTTCAGTCCCCCGGGCGGGTTTTGGCCGAAGATTTTTTGATATTGGCCGACGAGGCTGGCGACGATGACGATGTCCTCCTCCGGAGTGTTCGCGGGTTCATTGAGCTCGGCCGCGAGTTCCTGCGCTCCCGGCAGGAGATTGGCGCCGTTGGCGGCGACTGCGGCCATGGTGGCGCGCTCCGGGGAGGGCGGCGGAGGCACGGGTGCCGCGGGACTCGGCGCGCGGGATGTCGGTGCGGCGGGCAGGCTCCCTTCGTGCCGCACAGGCTCCCGGCCGCTTGCCCCGGTCTCCGCTGTCACGGCCGGATTGTTTTCGTTTTCCGCGGGCCAGAATGCCGTGACCAGAATCCCGGTTGCCAGGCAAACGGCCAAGGCGGTGGCGATCGCCCGGCGGTTCACGCGGGCTTGATGAAAGCGAGGTTGGCGCTGGTGCCGAACGGGTCGTCGAAGCGGTGCAGATTCGGGAAAATCGCGGAAAGCGCACTGTCTTCGACGCCCAGCCAACGCGCCCCGACCGCCGCATACTGGTCGACCGAGGTGGTCGGGATCCAACGTCCGCGACTGCTGCCGGCGTCCTGGTCCATGCCGACTTTGAGGCTCGGGAAGGTGCCGTAGATGTTTCCCCCGGCGACCGGGCCGCCCATGACGATGTGGTGTCCGCCCCAGCCGTGGTCCGATCCGGCGGTGGAAGCGGTGGCGCTGTTCGGCGTGAATGTGCGGGTGAAATCCGAGTGCGTGAGGGTCAGCACCTTGTCGCCGACTCCCAGTGCGGTGACCGCGTTGTTGAACGCTTTGAGCGAATTGGCCAGTTCGCTCATCAGGCTGGCCTGCGAGGTCATCTGGCTGCTGTGTGTGTCATAGCCGGAAACGCTGCAGAAAAAGATCTGCCGCCGGTTGTCCAGGGAGTTGCGGCCGGCGATCAGCTTGGCGATCGTCTTGAGTTGGGTCCCGAGCGAAGTGGTGGCCCCGGAAAAAACGGCGTCCAGATCCACGCCGGAGTTCGCGGCGGCGAGGAAGGCATCGCCGACAATCGCCTCGCCGGCGCGGGAGCGGCGCACGACTTCGCTGTAACCTTCCTCCAAAATATGCTGGTGCGTGTAGGCGGTGATTTCGTCGAAAGCCTTGAGGCGGCGTCCGGCGCTGGAGGTGGTGTATGAACCGTCCGGGTTGCGCGCGCTGGCGTAATTGGTGCCGAATCCGCCGAGCGGCACCGCCCCGGCCGAACCGACGTTGTATTGGACGACGTCCGACCCGATCTGCAGGCTGTTGATGCCGGAGACCGTGATGGAAAGGGACACCTTGTCCCCGGCCAACCCGCGTTGTCTGAGCAAATCGGCAACCCTGCCGCCCCATCCGGACTGGAACGGCTTGTCGGCCACGGAACTCTGCCATTCGATCTGCTGGTCGGAGTGGGAAAAAAGCTGCGTGGGAATCGTCACCGTGCCGCCGAGGAACTCGTCGCGCGAGAGGGGGAAGGCCAGAGTCCCCACGTTGGTGATGAAAGCCAGCTGGCCGGCGTTGAAGAGGTCCGCGACCGGTTGCATGGAGGGGTGAACGCCGTATTCGGATCCTCCGGCCGCGAGGGGGATCGAGGCCGGTTGTCCGGCGATGTATGCGGGGTCGTCGCGGTCAAGGATGCCCAGCACCCCGCGGTAAGTTTTGTAATCCGCGTATGCGGGATGCCCCATGCGCGGGATGAGCATGTTGTTGGAGTCGTTGCCCCCGTAAAGGAAGAGCACCACGAGCGCCTTGTAATCGTCATTCGGAAGATTCTGCGCGAGGGCCCCCCGCGTGAGAGTCAAGTGGGCGAGGGTGTTGACCAGTCCGGTGATGCCGAGAGCCGCGCAGGAGGATTGGCGGATGAACGCCCGTCGCGTCAGACCCGTTTCGTTGGTGCTCTTTCTTCTCATGGTTTATTTCTGGTGGAGGAACTCCGGCGAGTTGGCGACAAGGTAGAGCGCGTTGATCACGCGGTCCGAGGTGGTGGAAGCTCCGACGGCCGCCGCAATGATGCTCGCGCGGGGGTTGGGGGACGGGGCCGAGGCGTAACGGGCCTTGAGATGGCCGCAGAGCAACAGCGAATCGAGACGGTCGACCAGGGCCGTGACCGCCTCGGTGACAGATTTTCCGGCCGATATTTGCGCATTGTAAAATGTTGTCCACGGCGTGCGGTCGATCCTGACATTGTCCAGACTCTGGTCGGTCGCGCCCACGAGTGCTTGGAGTCCTTGCCCCGAGCTGACGGTGAGCAGGTTGTTGTTGTAATTCGCGGCCTGCACGACCTGCGTTTCCGTCGTGATCTGCATCTCCGGTGCGACGAGGCCCGCCGCCGCGATCGTGTCGCCCGGGCTGTAGCTCGGGAGGAAAAAGTTGAAGACGCTGGGCGAGGACTGGGGGGTTTGCAGGAAGAAGCCGTCGCTGCCGGGAAAACGCAAACGCGTGGCCCCGGCGGCGAAGTTGTCGAGTTGCGAGGCCGGGTAACCGAAAGCGGCAAGGTCGGAGAGGGGCAGGCGCGATGCGCCGCCGAACGCCCGGATCAATTGCAGGTAGCGCACCATGGGTTCCTTCTGCTTGCCGAAGCCGAACCGAGCCGCCACCTCGAGATCGCGCGCCTCCGGATCGAGCAGGATCGCTTTGACCACCGCTCCGAGGTTTCCCCGCGCGCCCTTGCCGTCATCGATAAACGTGCGGGCGACGCGGTGGATGTAGCCGGCGCTGGGATTGGACGTGACGAGGCGCTGGATAAGGAGCCGGGAGATGAATGGCGGCACGTTGGGATGTTCGAAGAGAATCTGCAGTGCGGCCTCCAAGTCCTGTTGGCCGGTGAGATCCGCGCGGATCTGGCGACCGAGGACGTTTTTCCCGCCGGTATCGTGATGCGTGCCGAAATTCTTCATCGGGTTGATCCACGAGGCTTGGAAGAACAGCGGTCCGTCGTTGTAGATGAAGCTGGTGTTGTCCACCTCGGGATAGCCGCTTGCTTTGCTGCCGTGCCGCCGGCTGAAACTCCACCCGGTGAAGACGCGCGCCAGTTCGGTGATGTCCGTGTTGTTGTAGGTCGGGATGGGGAGACCGTTGCTGTCCAGCTTGAGGCTGCCGTCCTCGTGCAACTGGACCAGGCCGATGGTGAAAATCTGCATGAGTTCGCGCGCGTAGTTTTCGTCGGGACTGACCACCGGAATGCCCGTGGAGGGATCGTAGACGGCCTTCTGGTTCTGCAGGCTGCTCAGATACGCGCCCATCATCGGGCTCTTGCTCACGGTCTGGAGCAGACCGAGGAAGTTTCCGTCCGCGTGCGCCGCGAGCTGGTCGTAATAATGCGCCGCGCCGTAGTGCCTCTGACTCACGGTCACGTTTTTGTCGGAGATGACCATGATTTCGCTCAGGGCGAACCCGACCCGCTGGCGCAACTGGTCGTGGGCCCCGGCCGAGACCGCCCACCACGCGCGACGGCGGTTGTTGGGGCCCGGGTTTCCAGTCTCCAGGGTGTAGTTGATCGGATCCGTTCCGCGCAGCACCCACTCCTGGGCGTCGGCTGCTCGCGCGTAGTCTTCCAAGCGCGTCTGATCCAGCGCGAATTGCTCGTCGATCCACGCGGAGTAGCCGGCCATGCGGTCGCCGCCGTGCTGCGTCTCGATGCGCGCGGCGAGCGCGTCGATTTCCGTTTGGGTCGGACCGAAGGTGGCTTGGGTGAGGAAGCGCGCCACATCGCGTTTGAGTTCCTCCCCCGGTAGCGCGGTGACCGGCGGCGGCGTTCCCGGCAGCGGTGGCTCGGTCGTTCCCGTCGCGCGATGGAAGGTTCCACGGATCTCGCCTTCGAGAAAATTGTCCGAATTGACCACCGCCTGCACATTCCCCTGCAGAAGTGCGTCGAGCATCGCCTGACGCGCGGGCAGGAAGCCGGCGGCTTTGACCGTCCAGAGATTTTCGGTGACCTGTCCGCCCGGCAGTCCTTTGATGTAGGCGCCGCCTCCGCCGTTGTTCAGCGAGAGAATGGCTGTGGTTTGCGGGCTGGTCAGGCCGCTGAAGGAAAGCGAGACAACGGCCGTCGAGTTGTCCCCCCGCAGTCGGACGGTTGCCAATCCGGTGGCCGACGACCCGCTGACGGCGGGAACGAGGTAGCCGATGAAAAGGCGTTCGTTGGCTTGCGTGTTGGCTGCGTCGGTGATGGAGACTCCCGCCTTGGCGCTGCCGCCCAGAGAATAGGCCGGGTCGGAGGCGATCTCCATGGTGAGGGTTTCCGGTGTCTCCGCATTGCTGTCCGCTTGCGGCCGGACACGGACATCGATCGAATCGTAGCCGAACGGGATATGGACCGTGCCGGCCACGGGGTTACCGTCCCCGCCGACGAGGCTGTAATCCGCCGCGCCGGCCGAGCCGTTTTGCGGGTTGCTGTCGCCCCCGAGATTGAAACGCACATCGACGGCACGGAGGCTTCCGGTGCGTGTGATGCGGAAGACGCCATCCACGCCCTCTTTCTCCACCGCCACGGCGACCGGCGCGGTCACGTTCACCGAATCGGTGCCGCCCGCCAGCATGGCCGCCAAGGCATCGCGGTCCGACGTTCCCGGCACTTTGCTCGCGGCTTTGTGGGGATCGAATCCCCTGATTTTCCTTTCCTCCCAATCGGTCAGCCCGTCGTTGTCGGAATCCACATCCTGCACCTCGACCTTGAAAAAACGCGGTTGCCCGGTGTCGGTCGGCAACGTGGCTTCGGTATTTTCCCAGACGGCCGGTTCAAGCGGCGTCACCGGGTTCCACTGTGCCGGATCAAGACCCTGGCTGGACAAAACGCGATAGGCTTTCCCGCGGTGCGTCGGCCAACCGACCACAATGTTTGTGCCCTCCATGCGCACGCCCGAGGCTGCGAATCGCGACGCCGGATTCTTCGGGTCCGTGCCGGCGCGTTCCTCGAAGGCATCCGTCTGGCCGTCGCCGTCCTCGTCCGCGTGGCCCGCGCGGCTTCGCGCTCCGTAATATTGCTCCCACACATCGCTCAAGCCGTTGCCGTCGAGATCCAATCCGGCCGCTTCGGTCACGCCAGGCAGTCCGAGCATAGTGACTGAAATACAAAGGATCGCGTGTCTCGCGATGAGCCGGTATTTCGCCCTGTTGGGCAGTGAAGGGAATGAGTGCATAATGCACCTGGCAGGTGCATACTCTTTAGCCACCCGGGTGTCAATGGGACGAAAAATCGGCCGTCCACTGCGCAGAATGAATTATCATTCCGCGATTGAGCGCGGCACTTTGTGATCAGTGCGGCGGTTGCCCGCGTTCCTCGCGCCGGCGCCGGCGTTCCTCGTCTTCGATTTCCCGCTCGGTATCGAGAACGCCGTGCATTTTGTCCGTCGAATCCGGCGGGCGCAGCACGCGGCGGATGCACCAGAAGAAGAAGGCGGTGGTGCCCCCGACGGAGAGCAGCATGACGATCCAGCCAGCGAGGGTCATGACCGTGCCTCCTGTGCGTGCCAGCGTTTCACCGCGATGCGGATCCACCAGAGGAAGAGAGCAAAGACGCCGACGAGGAAGATGAGCGACCAGCGCACGGCCGCGCTTTCGGTGAAATCATCGAGCCGGCTTCCGACGTCCTGCCACGCCCACGCGACAAAGACGATGAGCAGATAGACCGGCGAGATGTATTTGATGACAAAAGCGAACAGGCGCGGGATGCGCGTATCGGCGCCACGATCGAGCTCTTCGAGTCCGCGCTTGGTGCCGAAGATCCATCCGAAAATGAAAGTCTGCGCGCAGGCAAGAACGTAGATGCAAAAGGTGCCGACCCAGAAGTCGAGCGTGTCCATCGCGGCGAGGTCTTTGCTGAACCAAACGATGAGCAAGGTGCCGAGCGAGCCGACGCCGCAAAGCAAAGCGACGGCGCGGCCGCGGTTGAGCCCGAGTCCCTCCTGCAGGAAGGCGATGGCCGGCTGGAGCATGGAAAGCGAACTGGTGATGGCCGCGAGAAACAGCAGGAAAAACCAGAGAAAGCCGATCACGCGTCCGAGCGGCATGTGCTCGAAGACGAGTGGCAGTGTGTTGAAGCCCAGGGCAAAGGTGCCGCCCACCGCGCCCGCCGCCCCGAGGAAGACGAATGCGGCGGGGATGGTGATCATGCCGCCGAGCGAGACCTCGAAGAATTCGTTGCCCGCCACCGCGGTGGTCGAGCTGAGGGCGATGTCGTCATTGCGCCGCATGTAACTCGCGTAGGTGATGATCACGCCGAAGCCGACGGAGAGCGAAAAAAAGATCTGCCCGGCAGCTTCCATCCACATCTTCCCGTTGGCCAACTGCTCCCAGAGCGTTTTGTTGCCGGCGTCGAGATTCCACATTTGTCCCAGGCCGTTGAGCACGTTCAGTTCGGGTTTGGACGGGTCGGGCGTGCCGAGGGTGAGGACGCGGACGAGCACGAGCACGGCGCAAACGGCGAGCGCCGGCATGGCCCAGAGGCAGAAAAGCTCGATGCCGCGGGTCAGGCCGCGGTTGATCAGGATGAAGTTCAGCGCGATGCAAGCAACGAGGAAAACCAACGGCGCGCCAAGCAGGTTGGAAAAGATGGACGCATCCGCACCGATGCCGACGTAGTTCCCGAAAAATGTTTTGTAGGCTTCCGGATCGCGCCCCAGATCGAGGCCGCCGGTCAGGTAGTTCCACGCGTAGCCGAGGCACCAGGACTCGATGAACACATAATACATGTAGATGACCACCGGCACGATGAGTCCGAGGACACCGAGGTAGGGTGCGGCCGGATTTTTCCAGAGCACGCGGAAAATGCCCGGCGAGGAATGGAAGCCGCGCGTGCCGCCGTAGCGGCCCATCGACCATTCGGCCCAGGCGAGGGGAAGTCCGAGCAAAAGCAGCGCGACGAAATACGGGATCATGAAGGCCCCGCCGTCGTATTTGGCGGCGAGGCCGGGGAAACGCAGGAAGTTGCCCAACCCGACCGCGCTGCCCGTCACCGCGAGAATGACGCCGATCCTGCTCGACCAATTCTCGGGTGGCTGCTTGCTCATCGTTCTACTTCGCCTTGCCCTGCGAGGCGACAGCGGCCATGGCGGCGGCGATCGCCTCCTGGTCGCCGAGGTAGTAGTGGCGCAGCGGCTTCAGGTTGTCGTCGAGTTCGTAGACGAGCGGCACACCGGTCGGGATGTTGAGCTTGAGGATTTCTTCCTCGCTCATGTCGTCGAGGTATTTGACCAGCGCGCGCAGCGAATTGCCGTGCGCGGCGATGACCACTTTTTTCCCCGCCTTGACCTGCGGCGCGATGACGTCTCTCCAATACGGAAGGAAACGGTCGACCGTGTCCTTGAGGCATTCGGTGAGCGGAAGTTCGGAGGCCGGGACATTCCTGTAGCGGGGGTCGAACCCCGGATACCGCTCGTCGCCTTTTTCCAGCGGCGGCGGCGGGATGTCGTAGCTGCGGCGCCAGACCAGCACCTGGTCCTCGCCGTATTTCGCGGCGGTCTCGGATTTGTTCAGTCCCTGCAGTCCGCCGTAATGGCGTTCGTTGAGCCGCCAGGTTTTCTCCACCGGGATCCAAAGTTCGTCCAGTTCGTCGAGCACGATCCAGAGCGTGCGCAGTGCGCGCTTGAGCACCGAGCAATAGGCGAGATCGAAGGAGTAGCCCTCTTTTTTCAGGACTTCGCCGGCTGTCTTCGCCTCCTTGCGGCCTTGTTCGGTCAAGTCGACATCGGTCCATCCGGTGAAACGGTTTTCCTTGTTCCACGCGCTTTCGCCGTGCCTCAGCAATACGAGTTTGTGCATAAAAGTGGGAGGCCGGGACCCGTGCGGGTTGCAATTGGCCGGACGCCGTCTATACGGAAACGTTCCTCTGCAGGCAAGACCGCGCCCGCACCCATGAAAATTCTCTACCTCATCCGCCACGGCGAAACCGACCACAACGCCGCGGGGCGCGCCATGGGGCAGACCGACATTTCCCTCAACGCGCGGGGGTTCGAACAGGCGCGGCAGACCGCCGAATTTCTCCGGCGTTATCCGGTCGAACACATCATGAGCAGCGATCTGAGCCGCGCCATGGAGACCGCACAACCGCTGGCGGAGGTGCTCGGAATTGCCGTTGTGCCCGAGAAGCGACTGCGCGAATTGAACTTCGGCATCCTCGAGGGGCGCACGGTGGCGGAATGCGAGGCGGAGGATCCGGAAGCGGTGGCGCGCTGGCGGAGCGGTGATTTCGATGCCGCGCTGCCCGGCGGCGAATCACGCCGCTCACTCATGCAACGCACGCGCGGCGTGCTCGACGACATCGTGGCGGGTCCGCACGCGCACGTCGCGCTCTTCAGCCACGGCGGCACGCTCAACGCCCTGCACACGCACATGGTCGAGCACGGGCATCCCGTGCCGCGCGAGCACATCCCGCGCGTGTTCCGGTTCCACAACGCCTCGGTGAGCATGTCCGCGTGGGCCGACGGGCAGTGGCGTTTCCTCGCGGTCAACTCGACCTTCCACCTCGCGGAGGAACCGCGTCCGTTGTCGTATTGATGCCAAACCAGAAAAGGATCCGGACTATCGAACAGGGTTTTGAGGGTGGGGACACGCGGCTCGCGTGTCCGCTGGAAAG
>JAFMJK010000020.1 GCA_017853515.1 Chthoniobacterales bacterium
CCGGCGAGCTTTTGCAGTAGCCGACCATTTTTTCCGTCGAACAAACTTCGTCGGCAAGAATGCGCACGGCGTGGGTGCATTCGGGATGGGCAACGACCGGAGCTTCGGGGTGTTCGGCGCGGATGCGCTCGATGCTTTGCCTCGTGAACTCGACATGCACGTAGCAGTTGCCCTTCCACAACGTCATGGGACGCCCGGTTTGCTCCATGACCCACGAGCCGAGATTCTCGTCGGGAACAAAAAGGATGTTGCGGTCTTTCGGCGCGCTCTCCGCGATTTTGACCGCATTGCCACTGGTGCAGATGACGTCCGAGAGCGCTTTTACCCCCGCCGAGCAATTGATGTAGGCGACAACGTAGTAATTTTTGTCGGCGTGCTCGCGCAGATACGCTTCGAGTTTGTCCGCCGGGCAGGAATCGCTGAGCGAACAGCCCGCGTTGATGTCGGGAATGACCACGGTTTTGCCCGGATTCACGATCTTGGCCGTTTCGCCCATGAAGTGGACGCCGCAGAAGGCGATGACGTCCGCTTGCGCTTCCGCCGCGCGATAGCTCAGTCCGAGGGAATCGCCGACATGGTCCGCCACTTCCTGGATATCCGCCGTTTGGTAATTGTGCGCAAGAATGACGGCGTTGCGCTCTTTCTTCAGTCGTCTGATTTCGTCGGCCAGAAACATCGGAGTATTATGGAACCACTGAAGCCTTTGGGCAATCAGGGCTTATGCCCCTCGATTCGTGCCAGACGAAGCATAAAACTTTTCGAGTTTTGAATAGCATCAATTTCGAAAAGCTGTAGCGGCGGTCTATGACCGCCGGTGCATTGATCGGAAAAACAACCGGCGGTCATAGACCGCCGCTACAACTCAGAGCGCGAGCTTGGCGGCGTCCTCCGCCGTTCCGAGCGACTGCACCGCCGTGCCCTTGCGGATGCGCGCGATCATTCCGGCGAGGGTTGTTCCCGGTCCGAGTTCAAGGAAGTTGTCGCACCCGATCTTGTCGAGCAGACAGGTGATACAGTCGGCCCAGCGCACGCTGCCTGTGACTTGATCGACGAGGGTTCGGCGGATTTCGTCCGGATCGCTGACGGCGCGACCCTCGACATTGCAGATGACCGGGAATGAGGGTGTTCGGATTTCCGTCCCGGCAAGGACTTCACCGAGCTTTTCGTAAGCCGGTTGCATGAGGCGCGAATGGAAGGCGCCGGCCACCTTCAATTCCACGGCTTTGCGGATGCCGAAATCCTTGGCCAGTCCGACGGCGGCGGCGACTTTGGCCGCCTCGCCAGAGACGACAATTTGACCGGGCGAATTGATGTTGGCCACGTCGATATCCGTTTGCGCGGCAAGATCGCGGACCACATTTTCATCGACTCCGATCATCGCGGCCATGCCGCCGCGCGTGGCTTCGCAGGCTTCCTGCATGAATTGCCCGCGCTGGGCGACGAGTCGCAATCCGGTGGCGAAATCGAAAGTTCCCGCCGCGGCGTGCGCGGTGAATTCGCCGAGGGAGAGTCCGGCCGCCCCGGCCACGGGGAAATTCCCCAGCTTCTCGCGGGCCACGGCCAGCGCCGCCAGCCCGTGCACGTAAAGGGCGGGCTGACAAACCGAGGTTTTCGTCAGCTCTTCCTCGGGTCCTTCCCAACAGGTTTTGCTCAGGGGCCATCCGAGGATTTCATCCGCCTGGCGGAAAATGTCGGCGGCGACGGGATAAGTCGCGGCCAATTCCTTTCCCATGCCGACGGCCTGTGCGCCTTGGCCCGGAAAAACGAGTGCGATTTGTTTGCTCATGATACGTGGTGCCGCAGTTGGTTAAGGGATGCTTCTGCCTCTGGCAAACAAAGAAGCGCCGCCGAACCGCAGGAAAGTCGTGATCGACAGCCAACATCGCTGCGCCCATAACGCCCGCATGCCCCTGCGCCCGCGTTCCCCATGGCGAAAGGTTCTTCGCGGCATCTGGTTGCCCGTTGTGCTGACGGCCATCTGCGCGGCCTGGAGCCTGCTCTCGCAGGTGCCGGTCGTCCCCGGTCTGCGCGGACCGCAACTTCTCGGTCCCGACGGGTTTCTTTCCTTCTTCGAGCGCCCGACCATCGACGCGAGATTTTCCCATCGCGGAGAAATTCCTTCGCCCTTGAACGTTGTCTATGTCGACGTGGACGCCGAGTCGATCGACGCGCTCGGCAATTTCCCGTGGAACCGCGAGATCTTCGCCCGGGTCGTGGATGCCCTGTTCCGCTACGGGAAGATCAAGGCGGTCGGCTTCGACTTCGTCTTCTCGGCGGGCGGGATTCCCAACCTCGGGCGCGCCGAGGCGGAGCAGGGGACGCTGGCACTCGGCCGCAGCATTCGCGAACACCAGGCCGTCGTGGTGGCGGCGAGCTACAGTTCGGGTTTGGGCGTGCTCGGAACCGGGAAAGGATTTCCCTTCCTCTACAATCGGCGGATAACCCGCTTCGATGCCGATCTCCCCGAATTGCCCCAATTTCCCGTGGTGGGGCCGACGTGGGGTCGTGTCGGGTTGATCGACGTGGCCAACGACGACGTGCGGAGTGTGCCGATGTTCGCGCAGACCGAGCACCAAACCTATCTCGCGCTGTCGCTGCAATTGGCCTTGTTGCACTACGGGCTTCCGCCCGCCGCTGCGGAGATCGGCGAAGACGAGATCGCTCTGCGTGCCGACGGCCGGGAGGTGGCGCGTGTCCCTCTCTGGCTGCGGCAGATGGTGGAAGTGAACTGGTTTTCCCCCTGGATCTCCGATCAAAATCCCCGCACCGGCGTTGCGACGGTGATCGATTGCGCGCGTGCCATGACCGGGGATGATCCGAAGGACAAAGAGGAAGCCGCGGCATTTTTCTCCGAATTTCGCGATGCCGTCGTGCTCGTCGGCCCCACCGATCCGATGCTGAAAGATGTCTCTCCCGCTCCCTTGAGCGAGGGAGCGGTGCCGCGTGTCTCGGTGCACGGCAATATGCTGAAGACGATTGTCGGCGGCCGTTTTATCAAGCGTTCGCCCGTGTGGGCGAACGTGCTGCTCATCTTCGGTCTCGGACTGGGTGTGGCCGCCTTGGCCATGGCCGGCGAACGAAGCGGATTCAAACTCGGGCGGTGGCTGTCTTTGCTTCTCGCCGGGGCCTATGTCGGAGCCGCCTTTGTCCTTTTCGCCCGGTTCGATCTCCTGGTTCCTTTGGTCGCCCCGATAGGCGCGGCCCTTTCGTGCGCCCTCGTCGGCGTGACGGCGCGGCTTGCCACCGAGGAGGATCGTCGACGCCGCATCAAAGGGCTGTTCGGGAGCTACGTGTCGTCGGCCGTGGTCGACGAAATTGTCGACAAGGACATTCTCCCCCAGACCGGCGGGGCGGAAGTGGAAGTGACGGCTTTTTTCAGCGACATCGTGTCCTTCACTTCGCTTTCGCAAAAACTCACGCCCACGGATCTGGTCTCGTTGATCAGCGAATATTTTGCCGAGGGCACAGCCGCCATCACCGAGGCGGGCGGGACGTTGGACAAATACGTGGGCGATGCGATTATCGCGATGTTCGGTGCGCCGCTGCAGCGCGCGGATCACGCCGCGGCGGCCTGCCGCGCGGCTCTGGCCGTGGTCGATGGCCAAACCGCCCTTCGTCGCCGTTGGGCGGGACTGGAAAAACCTTTGCCGGTCGAAGTCCTGGATATGCGGACGCGCGTGGGACTCAACACCGGGATCGCCGTGGTCGGCAACATCGGCTCCGAGCTGCGTTTCAACTACACGATGATGGGGGCGTCGGTGAACCTCGCGCAGCGAATGGAGGCGGCCGCGGCTCACTACGGCGCGGAAATCCTCCTGTCCGCCGCAACCGCGGAGGCGGCCCTGCGCGATGATGCTTCTCTGGTCTTCCGCGAGTTGGATCGGGTCGTCTTGCCCGGACAAAACTCGGAGGTGGCGGTGTTTCAGCTCCTGGCCCGCGGCGTGGCCGCGAGAAAAGAAAATGCCGCGCGGATCGAATCCTATGCGCGCGCCCTCGCGCTTTACCGGCAGGGAAAATGGACCGAAGCCGCCGATGCTTTCATGCTGGCGGCCGAACACGAACCTTCCGCCCGCCGCGTCAATCCCTGTGTCGTCATGGCCAGTCGCTGCGAGACATTCGCCCTCGAGGGAAAGTCCGGACCCCAGATTTTCGCCCTGACGAAAAACTGAGGAAGTTCAGTTGCTGTAAATGCTGCCGCCTCCCGATGTGCCGCCGCCTCCACCGCCTCCGCCGCCGAAGCCTCCCGGAAGAGCGGGAGCACCTCCGCCGCCAGAGCTTCCTCCGGAGTCGCCGCCATCGGTCGGCCCCGTCGCGGCATCGCCGGTGGAACCCGGCTGCCGTTGCGGCGCGCCGCTGAAGGGTTCGGCCGGAATCGACTGGTTGGCGGTCTCGCTGAATTGCCGGCCTTGTTGGGAGAGGGAGGCAACCTCGCCCGGCGGAGGTGTGTAGTTCTCCTCGGTCGAGATGATGATTGTTTCTTCTTCCGGAGTTCCCTCGCGACCCGTGCGGGTGTCCCCGTCGGCTTGTTGTGAATCGCCTTCGCTGATCCAGAAAGTCTGGCCGTCCCTCGTGACCTGGATCATGCCTTCCGTGACCACGAACTTCGCTGCTGTCTGGCTGACCGACACGGTGACAACGGTGCCGCGGATGCCGGCCGTGCCGAGCGGCGTTCTTATGTCATAGGATGAAGAACGCCGGAGTTTGGGGATCTTCGCTGAGATGACGCCATCGTTGACGCCGATTTTGGTTACGGACTTGGTCGGCTCGGCGGTTAGCTGGCGAAAATCGGTTTTTTCGGTGTCGAACGGATCGACCATAAAAGCTTCCACGGAAAATTTGGTTTTCGGCTGCAGTTGGATGGTTGATCCATTTTCGAAAAGAAGCACCACGCGGCTATCCGAGTCGGTTTCCACGGCGTTGCCTTGGCGCAGGAAATCGCCTTCACCGAGGCGCTCGCGCTGCCCGCTGCCGCTGATAATCTGCCATGCGGTGCCATCCACTTTGACCGCGCGAATATTGCCCGGAACCATGTTGTCCTCCTGCGCTTGCACAACGGACCCGGCGAGAAATACCGACAGCAAGGCAACGACGAGGCAGCGATGATTCATACTATGGGGAAAAATATCATCTTCCGGGGTAGGGCGATAGCACTCAAAAACACTTTCTCCGTATCTGGGACGGCATAAGTTACTTCCGGTGGTGAACAGAGTGCTCAACTGGGGCGTGGCGACCCTTCTGGCGGCCGGCCTTGCCGTGTCCCAACTCCTTCTCGGAGGATGGTGGTATCCGGCCCTGGCGGCGCCCGGATATTTGCTCGTGGCCTTGGCCTCGCTGGCGGCCGCGCTGGCTTTTTCAGGGCTGCGCGATGCTCCCGGTGCCTGGTGCATTGGTTCGACCGCGCTGTTGGCCGGTTACCTTTTTTGGAGACAGTCGGATGCGCCCGATGCCTACGTCGCGCAGGCGGACGCATGGCTTTTGCTCGGCTTCCTGTGTGTTTATCTCTGCTCCGCCTGGCAGTTGCGCGGGAACGGCCCGCGCGCTTTGCTGCTCGCTATCCTTTTCGTTCTCGTGGCCGGCCAGGCATTGCTCGCCATCGCGCAGTTCGCCGCCGAAAGGCCTTTTCATCCTTGGGCCGATCTGGCCCGGCATATGTCGCTGCCGCGCGGTGACGCGGCGGGATGGCGCGCCGGCTGGCTTTCGGGAACGTTCGCCAGTCGCACGGCCTTGGCGGGAGCGCTCGAGGCCGGAACTTTTCTCGCGCTCGGGCTCCTTGTCTGGGGGCGGGGCGGGGCCGCGGTGAAGATACTCCTCTTGTGGGTTTCCGCCGCGGGTTTTGTCGGGCTCTCCCTGAGCCTTTCGCGCTCGGCCTACCTGGGCGTTCCGGTCGGCTTGGCCGCTTTTGCCTTGCTGAGCTTTCTTGTCGTTCGCCGCGGGGCGCACACCCACCGCGGATTGCTGGCGGCCGGAGCCCTTTTGCTTGTGGCGCTTTCTCTCGCGTTGGCTCTCGCGGCCGGGGCGGAAAGTTTTTCCGTGCGGCTTCGGTTGACGGAACTCCGTCTCGACGAATACCGGGAAAAGCTTTGGTTCCTCACCGTGCCGCCGATGCTCTCGCTCGATCCCTGGTTCGGTGCCGGGCCGAACATGTTCGACCAGCTTTCGCTGCGTTATCGCGGTGTCGGTTTCGAAGCCAAACCCGTGCACGCGCACAACGATTGGCTGCAACTTCTCGTCGAATACGGCCGCGTCGGTCTGGCTCTCGGTCTGGCGTTTTTTCTCGTGCATGTCGCCGCCGGTTGGCGCAACGCGTTGCGCTTG
This sequence comes from Chthoniobacterales bacterium, assembly GCA_017853515.1. Lineage (GTDB taxonomy): Bacteria > Verrucomicrobiota > Verrucomicrobiia > Chthoniobacterales > JACTMZ01 > JACTMZ01. The sequence goes on from JAFMJK010000020.1 coordinate 6,316, forward strand.
GCGAGGGAAATGCCGGCTGCGGGCCTGTTGCCCCAATCCACGACACTCGGTCTGGCCACGGGCTCCGTCGGTGCGGCGGTCGCGGTGGGCGTGCACGCATTTTTCGACTACGGGCTGCATATTCCGGCGGTCGCCATGGTTGCCGCCCTTTGCGGCGGATGGCTTGCCGGAGCGCGCCATTCCCGGGAAACGCGAGAGACAAGCGCGATGACCTGGTGGCTCAAAGCGTTCGCGCTCGTCACCCCGCTTGCCTCGGGGCTTGCGCTCGTCTGGTCGGTCTGGCGCGACGGACCGGCAGAACACTCCGCACTTCGAGCCGAGAATTTTTTGTGCTCCGCGAATCCCGGCGAGGCGTGGGACGAGTCCATGCGCGGGCTCATGCTGCGTCCGTCCAACGCCCGCCTCCTGGTTCTGGCCGGTGAAGCGGCGGGGCAACTTGGCGACGCGGCCGCTGCGCCGGCGGAGAGGTTGGAGTGGTACAAGCGGGCTGCGGCGTATTTCGGCGAAGCGAATCGTGAGCGCCCGTTTTTTTCTTACGCGTGGCGCGAGCGCGCTCTCGCGTTTGATTATTTGGGAGCCTATCCGCAGGCCCTGCCGCTGCACCTTCGGGCCATCGCCCGCGATCCCGATCACGCACGCGGGTACGAGTATCTTGGTGTTTACTTCTGGCGTCAGAGTCGGACGGAGGAAGCCCGGCGTCTCTTCCGACTGGCCCGAGCCATGACCGGGTCCCGTTTGGCCGGGCCTTGCCTGGAGGCGATAGAGAAAGGCCAAGAATCCCTTTGACTGAGAGCCCGCGCGCGGCTCCATTGAACTAAGTGCGTCCCCTTCTCAAATCTGCGCTTTTGCTCGCCGTCCTCCTCTCGGTCGGTTGCCGGTGGCAGGTTGGCAAGGATGGTGACCCGACTCCGACGCCCTCGCCTTCACCCTCGCCGTCCCCCACACCGGAAATCTTGGCGGATTTTGCGGTTTCCCGAGACAGTGCTGCCGTGCCGGCGGAGACTTCGGCCTCGGCTCGTGTTGCGGCCGCCAGCGCCGAATTTTTCGAGGACGCGACCGCCCAAGCCTCAAGCGGAACAGCTTCGGCGCGCCGCGCGCTGGCTCGTGCGGTGGAAGTGCCCTCGGAGGCCGCCAGCCAGCTTCGTCAGGCGAAAGTCTCGCTCTCCCATGCCGTGGATGGCTACCGGAAGGCGGAGGCGAGCGTGTTTCTGGTCGACCCCGAATCGGCGGCGGAACTGCGCGCGCAACCCGATCCTTTGCGTGCCGGCACGCCTGGTGCGCGCGACAAGACCATGGCGGAGTTGTCCGCATCGCTCGCCAAGATGGAGGAATTGCTCTCGCGACCGCTGAACCAATCCTCCGCCGCTCTTTTGCTCTCGGAAGCGCAAAGCGCCGGGACAAAAATCGTCGAACTCGAAGCGGGCTTGGCCGGCATGGCCGGGGCTTGGGCCGACGGCGACGAGGCCAACTTCCGTCGGCAGTTTTTCCTGGCCTCGCCCGAAGACGCTGTGGCGCGCGTTTTCCAGGGGGCTTTGGCCATGACGGGTGATGTCCTGCCCGGCATGCTGGCCGGAGCGGAAACGAATCCGGCGGAAATTTCCGAGAGGTTGGCTGCGGTCAAGGAACTCTACACCGGCAGCCCGGAGGCCGCGCCGGACAGCCCTTCGCTGCAACTTCTCGTGCAGGAGACTGCTCCCGTGCAGGCGGCGCTGACCCGCGCCTCGATAGCGCGTGCCGCAGCGCTCGCCGGGGTGCTGGAGATCAGCCCGGACAATCAGAACTTGCGCAAGGAGCTGGCATCTTCGCTTGCCGATGTTACCCGGCAGCTCACCTTGGCGGCACAATCTCTCGGGATTGTCATAGTCGCTGAAGAGTAGGCGGGCCTGTCCTGCGGTTGAATCTTCACACGGAAGTGCCCGCGGCGTGCGCGCTGGCCCAGGCCCATTGGAAGTTGTAGCCCCCGAGCCAGCCGGTGACGTCGACGACTTCACCGATGAAATAAAGTCCCGGCACGGAACGCGCTTCCATGGTCTTTGATGAAAGTTCGCGCGTGTCGACGCCGCCGAGGGTGACTTCCGCTTTGGGGTATCCCTCCGTTCCGGCCGGATGCGGCGACCAGCGGTGGATATTCTGCTGAACGCGGTCGCGTTCGGCGGCGGTCCATTGCGCCACCGGTTTCGCCGGCATGTTTGCCGCACCCCATGTTTCGGCGAAACGCTGAGGCCAAGAACGCGAGAGTTGCGCGACGGCGGACTCTTTGCCGGGCGAGGGAATGCCGTTCTCCCCGGGCAAAAGATCGAGGGCAAGGGTGTCACCTTCGCGCCAGAAATTCGAGATCTGCAGGATGGCCGGGCCGCTCAAGCCCCGGTGCGTGATGAGCATGGCTTCGTCGAAAGATGTTTTGCCGCAGCGTGCCGTGACCGGAAGCGATACCCCGCTCAGCGGTCCGTAAACGTTTTTATCGGCCGGCGAGAAGGTCAAAGGCACAAGGCCGGGCCGGATCTCGGTGAGTTTCAGTCCGAATTGCCGCGCGATGCGGTAACCGAGATCGCTGGCGCCCAGTTTGGCAAAGGACAGGCCGCCGGTGGCCACGACCAATGCATCGCAGGTGATGTCTCCGCGCGAGGTGCGGATGAGAAATTTCTCCGGCTTGGAAATATCCTGCACGCTGATTCCGCAGCGAACCTCGGCGTGCGCCCGGCGGCATTCCTCCAAGAGCATGGCGATGATTTCGCGGGAACTGCCGTTGCAGAAAAGTTGTCCGAGCTTTTTCTCGTGCCACGCGATGCCGTGGCTTTCGACCAGCGAGAGAAAGTCGGACGGCTTATACCGGGCCAAGGCCGACCGGCAGAATTCGGGATTCGAGGAAAGGTAGTTGTCCTGCGAGGCGCGCAGGTTGGTGAAGTTGCAGCGTCCGCCTCCCGATATGCCGATTTTTTTCCCGACCTTGTCGTTGTGCTCCAGCACCAGGACGCTTTTGCCTCGCGCGCCCGCAGTCAGCGCGCAGAAGAGTCCGGCGGCACCGCCGCCCAAAACGACAACATCCCGGTGGTCCACGCGTTCAGAGTGAATGCACAGTCACCCATGTCGATGCGATTTGTGTTCCGCATCGCACGAGGATCTCGTGGCGTCCTTCGCGGAGAAGGGCGGTCGTCCGCGCGCCGCTTTCCCCGAGCTCCAATGTTTCGCTTTTCCATTCGGTCGGGCCTTCCGCTTCGGCGGCAAGATGGATCCGCTGGGCATCGGCCGGGAGATCCGGGTCGAGATAATAGATTGTTCCCGGTGCCGGTGCGACCACGCGCAAAACATGCTTTTTCGCAGCGAGGGAAGCCGTGTCGCCCAGTCCGTTTTGTCCGCCTTCCAGCCACTCGCGGTATTCCTCCCCGAGAACCGCGCGCCCCCCGGTGTCGTAATCGGCGACGCTCTCCGGCGCCGGCGCACGGGCGAAGATTTCGCGCACGGCCGCGGGATGGTCGGCGGCCACGGCATGGCCGGTCAGCGGATGGATCGACCCCTCTTTGATTTCATCCGGCCGCGCAAACCACGAAGTGCCGCGCGTCGCGTGCAGGTAGCTCATGATTTCATGCATGGCCGGCGCCGCGCCGGTCACGCCGGTGATGGCGCGCATGGGTCTGCCGTCGGGGTTTCCCACCCACACCGCCACGGTGAATTCCGGCGTGTAAGCGACGACCCAGTTGTCGCGGTAGTCGGAGCTTGTGCCGGTTTTGCAAGCCACCGGGAAAGGAAAGGAGAGGTAGGAGTTGAGCCCGAACGAGGCGGCACGGGCGCGATTGTCGGCCAACATGTCGCTCAGCAGGTATGCGGATGCTTCGCTGAAAAGTTTCGTGCCCCCGTGTTTCCCCGCGTCACGGGTTTCGAGCAAGCGGAACGGGCGATACAGCCCGCCGCGCGCGATCGCCGCATAGGCATTGGCCAACTCGAGCAAACGCGTTTCGCCATTGCCGAGCGTGAGTCCCGGACCGTAGTAGTCCGCGGGATTGCCGAGCGTGGAAAGCCCCAGGTCGCGCAGCAGACGGTGCAGCGATGGGTGTCCTCCCCCCAACTCCAGCGCGCGGATTGCCGCAACATTGAGCGAGTTGCCCAGGGCGTGGCGCAGGCTGACCGGTCCGTGAAAGCGGTGGTTATAGTTGTTCGGTCGGTAGAGTCCCGTCGGCGTGGAGAACGTGGACGGCACGTCGGCCACCACCGTGCCCGGATACGCACCCCGTTCCAGCGCGAGCAGATAGGTGAATGGTTTGACCGCCGATCCCGGGGAACGCGCCATCCACGCGCCATTGACCTGTCCCGCGCCGGCCGCGAAATAGTTTCCCGAACCGGCCAAGGCGAGAACTTCACCGCTCGGATTGTGCAGAATCACGGCGGCTGCGCCCGAAGCATCGTGCCCGCTCAATCTCGCCAGCTGGGCGGCCAAGACCGACTCGACGCGTCGCGTCAGCGCGAGATCGAGCGTGGTGCGGACCGGACCGCCTTCGGGCGGGAGAATGCCGCGTCTTTGCAGGAGCAGATCGACGAAATGCGGCGCGGCAAAATCCTGCCGTGGCGGGCGCAAGGCGAGCGGTTCGGCGGCCGCGCGGCGGTATTCGTTGTCATCGAGCGCGCGGGCGCGGTGCATACGCGCCAGGATCCATTGTTGACGCTCCCGCGCCCCGCTCCAATTGCGGTGCGGGTCGAGGCGCCCCGGCGCTTTCGGCAACGCGGCGAGAAACGCCGCCTCGGCGGGGCTGAGATCGCCCGGCGGCTTGGCGAAATAGTAACGGCTCGCGGCCGCGACGCCGACCTGCAGATTGCCGTAGTCGAGACGGTTGAAATATTCCCCGAGGATGCGCTTTTTGTTCCAAGTCTGCTCGACGCGCATGGCGCGGAGGATCTCCCGCGCCTTGCCGGCCAAAGTGCGCGGTCCGCTCTCCTTGACCAGCTGTTGCGTGATGGTCGAGGCGCCCGATAGCGGTTTGGCTCCGCGCAGGCTGTTGAACGCCGCGCGCGCGATGGCGAGAGGATCGAATCCGGCGTGCCGGTAAAAATTCGCGTCTTCGGCCGCCAGCGTCGCCGCGACGATATGCGGGGAAACACTTTCGAGCGGAACACGGCGGCGGTAGCTTCTCTCGTCCACCAGCATGGTGCGCAGCGGTTCGCCGTTGCGGTCGAGAAACTCGGTGCTGGCCGGCCCCGGCGACAGCAAATGCGCGGGGAACGGCGTCAAGGCGGCCGCGATGTGGAGAGCGGCGCCGGAAATGACAGCGAGAGATGCGGCAGCTATGACAACTCGTTTCATGGCGCAATGGCGGGCGCGCTGCTCAGGCGGTCGATGGTGCCGAGTCCGAATTTTTCCGGACGATACATCGCCTCGGCTTTGGTCGCGCCCGCCGCCGCTTTGCCGGCCACGCGGACGCGGGCCAGATACTCGAAGGTGTGCGCGCCGGGCGGGAGCATGTCGCAGAAATAGAGCACGCGGTCGGATCGCGTCTCGCGATGGCTGACCCACGAATCGTAATTGCCGGGTTTGCTCTCACCCGACTGGCGGCTGACGAACTCCGGATTGACCGCTTCAAGAATGGAGGGAAGCGGATCGTCGACAGCCACGAAATGGGATGGTTTGGTGCTTTCGACCCGCAGCGTCACGACCACGCGATCGCCCACGCGCAGGTTTTCCGCAGGCACCAAGGATCCGTCCGCGGCGATTTTGCGGTAGCTGCGCGAGACGGCGAACCCGCGGTCTTGGCGCGGTTGTTCGCCGAGGGGCGGGTAAACGTCGAAGGTTGTCTGGCCGTAAAGCGGCGCCTCAGTCGGATTCTCCACGGCCAGTCCCTGCGACGCCCCCGCTCCCGGAGAGATGGCGAATATTTTTTCCGCAGCAGGTTTTTTCGTGCTCACTTCGAACAGCGTCGATTCGGTCCCGGCGACAAATTCGCCCTTGGCGTCACGCGGTCCTTTTTGTTTGTTCTCGATGCTGTCGCGGTAGGCGGCGAGGGCGAGGAGTGTCCACGCACTGCTCTGCGTTGTCGCGGGCCGCCCGCGCGAGCCGAGTTTGAGCACTTCGGCGACGAGAGGTCCGATTTCTTTGCCTTGCGGTTCGAGCAAGCACACGGCAAGCAGGCGGATGGCACGTTCGCGCGCCGCATCGCCGAAGGGCGAGGAGTCCCCGGGTGCGGGCTCGCGATCGGAGAGCAATTTTGCCGTCATTTCGCGCGGCCCGCCGCTCGCCGCGATGGCCACGGCCAGCACCGCGCGGGCATCGCGCGGGAGTTCGGCGCGCCGCCGGAACAATTCCTCGTGATAGGCCGCTTCGGCGCGTCCGCCCAAAACCAGCGCATAAGCGGCGTAGGCCCGTTCGGAAAGCTGCAGTTCGGACTTGTCTTCGGACAAGCCGCGCAGCGACTTGGCGAGGTAATCGAGCAGATTGTCCCATCCCCTCGGCAGGCTTGTCTCCTGCGAGGATGCCATGGACAAAACAATGCCGGCCCAGGCGCTGGCGAAAAGCGACGATTTGGTGCTCCCGGGCCAGAATCCGATGCCGCCGTCCGCGGTCTGCAGTTCGAAAATCTCGTGGATGGTTTGGTTTTTGACGCGTTCGACTTCCGCCGCATCGCGCGCGAACCCCGGCATGAGCGGACCGAGCACCGGCATGACAATCCATGGAACGAGGGAAGATGTTTTCTGCTCCGCGCATCCGTAAGGATACTCGACGAGGTATTCGGCACCTTTACCGAGCGCGACAAGGCGGGTATTGGCCACCGTCACGGCAACGCTGCCGCGGCCTTCGACGAGTTGCGGGTTCACGTCCGCGAGAAGGTCGTTCGTCTTTTTGCCGAGCTGCGGGAGGTAGGTCTCGTTCAGCTTCACCATGGGGGAGCCGACCGGCAGCAGGGTTTTCGCTCCATCGCTGAAGGTTTGTCCATTGGTTGTCATGCGGGCGGTCCATTCGAGTTCGACGTCGCCAGGTTGCGCGAATCTGAGCGGAAAATCCGCAGCCGCGGACGCGCCGCTGGCGATCCGCAGTTTCTTGTTTTGCGTTCCTTCCGGGGTGCGAAGCGCGACTTCCACTTCGCCTTCCGTTCCGGTTTCGTTGCGGATGACCGCGCGGGCGACGAGGTCATCACCCTCGTTCGCGAATTGCCCGAGTGACGGCAGCAGCATGAGCGGTTTGGCGATCTCGACCGCCGACTCGGCCGAGCCGAAGGCGTCCGTGCCCGCCGCGGCGACGGCGACCAGACGGTAACGGGTCAAGGCGTCGGGCGCGGTGAAGCGCGCGGTCACTTTTCCGTCGGCGCCGGTGACCAGCGAGGGAAGCCAGCAGGCGGTGCCGGGGAAATTCTCGCGCAGCGCGACAGGGCCGTCCTGTCCGCCGCCGCCGATGAGGTAGCCTTTGTTTCCGAATGCCAGATCCTCGGGGTCTTCGGGCAAAAGATCGGCGAGACTGAGGCCGATGAGGACGCGGTCGGCCACCGGCTGCAGGAAAACCTCCAACGGATTCGGGCGTTCGAAGCCGACGAGGGACACAACACCGTCATCGACCGCGTAGAATGTCACTCCCGCTCCGGATACCGGCTGGCCTTGGTGGTTGTTCACTTGGATCGTGCACTCGATTTCTTCGCCCGGTTGGACGCGTTTTTCGGGCGATCCGATGGACACGGCGAGCACGCGGCCCGGTTGCTCGATGCGCAGATCACAACTGCCGAAGCGGTATTCGGGCATGGGAAATTTCCGCCGGCTGGCCTCCGAACCGCGCAGGATGACGGCGGTGACAGTGACATTGGGTGCGTCGCTCTCGCCGAGCGGAATTTCGAGCACCGGCGCATTGCCGGTGACGGGCACGCGCAGGCTCCGGAGAATGGCATCGCCACGCTGCACGTTGACCATCGCTTCGCCCTCGATCGGCGTTTTGAGAAGAATGCGCGCGGTCTCGCCGGGGTTGTAGGACGATTTGTCCGGGACGAGATCGATGGAGTAGGGATCGCGGTAGTCCCACACGGTGTCGCCCGCGCCGCTCACGTAGAATGAGGATTCCGACACCACCTCGCGGCCACCCGTGTCGCGCGCAGTCACGCGGATGCGGTGGTGTCCGAGTTCGGACGGCTTGAAGACCAAAGTTTTCCCGTCGCCCGCGGTCCAGACATCGCCTTCCTTGACCGGCGCGAGGGTGCGCGCCGCCTGTTCCAGCGACGGTTCCTCGATTGTCTCGGTGCGGAAAGTCATGGCGCCGCCCGCGCCCAGTTCGCGCACGACGTTGTAGCGCCAGCGCCAGATGTTCACTTTGACGTCCACGGGCTCCGGCACCGGTTTTCCGTCGGGCTGAACAGCGACGACTTGCAGCGTAACTTCATCGCCCGCGCGGACCACCTGCTGTTCACCGCGCTTGATGCCGAGGTAAAAGTCGGACGATTCGCGGGTGAATTCGGCGGTGCGCGAGACCGTCTGCTGGTTGATGTCGGTCACCTCGGCGGTAAGCACGCCCCGGAACGGCGCCAGCGAGGGCGACGGCAGAGCCGGGCTCAGGTCCATCGGGTTCCCCTCCGTGATTTTGCCTTCACCGCGCAAGGTGAGAGGCTTTCCTTCCCCCGGCTCGCCCTCGTCGTCCGCCGGCGAGAGGAACTGGAAGTTGCCAAATCCCTCCGGCGCAAAAAACGTCTGGAAGTAGCGCAGGGACCAGCGCACTTCGGCATCGGTGACTTTTCCGCCGAAGAAGTATTTCCCGCTCACTTGCGCGACCGGAGCGGGTGCACCGGCCGGGAATTCCGCGGCCATCTGCAGATCGACCTCGAAAGCATCGGGTTGGTAGGCGGCGACAAGAAATGAGGCCGAAGCCGAACCTGAACCGACTTCGCTCAAGGCGATGCTGTAACGCCCGAGCGGACCGGCGGGCAGCACCAAGGCCGAATCAAAAGCCCCGCGGTCGTCCGACTGCGCGGTGGCCGTGGCCACGGTGTTGAATTCCGGATCGCGCAGCTGCAATTCGACTTCGCGTGCCGGGGGAAATCCGGTGCCGTCCTCGTCCACAGCCCGCAGGTAGCCCTTGATGCGCACCGTTTCGCCCGGTTGGTAAAGCGGCCGGTCGGTGAAGATCATGCCGCGCAGGTCTGACGCCCCGGAATCGTCGATTCTCCAATCGGAGAACCACGCACCGGTGGTCAGGGTCTGCGCATCCGGTCCCATGCGCAGGAGACATGTGTCCCCGCCCGACTTCGCCACGAGCCAGCGTGGAACGCTTTGATAGGAGAGGGAGGCCGAGCCCTCGGGACCGGTCTTTGCTGCGGCGATTTTTTCGTATTTCTCGTCGAGAAGTTCGACTTGGACTCCATCGAGCGGGTTTCCGGTGCCGCAGGAGAAAACACGGGCTCCGATCGTATGGCCGGACTTGGTCCAGAGAACGCCCAAGTCGGATAGCTGGATGAGCGCCTGGGCTGCGCATTTTTTTCCGCCGACTTCGGCGAGGGGCGCGCCGGTGATCTCGAGATAGATTATCCCCGCTTTTCTCCCGCCGAGGATCCGCTTCCAGTCCAACTCCGTCACGCACGCCTTGTCTACCTGCGGCGCGGCCACGGCGATGGTTTCGTCGGCGATGGTTTTTCCGGTGAAGCCCGAGGTAGGGATGGGGACCTCGTTGGAATACTGCCATCCGTGCTCCTTGAAGGCGGAGAGCGCGCGCAAGGCCTGGTCCGGCGCGAGAAGCACGGCGCGCACTTTCAGCGACAGCAGGTTGACCGACTTCACCGGCAAGACGCCGCGGCCGCCGAGGATTTGCGACATGGTCAATTCGGGCAGATAAAGCCGCGGCGGCACGGGATTGAAGACGAGGGCAAGCTCCCGCTCTCCGGCGAAAGGTTCGCCCGATCCGGACGCCACTGCATCGCCGATGCGCAACATGTATTCTTTTCCGATCTCGAATTTCCCGCGGACCGTAGCCGTGTCATAGCTCACTTCCCACGCGAGGCCGGGGATCTCCGGTTCGATGCGGAAAAAGTTCGCCGCGGTCTCGGCCGTGATGTCCGGCGCCAAGCTCCGGTCGAAGACGATGGTGGCAGTGGGTCCCGAGTTGATGTAGTTGCCGCATTCGACTTTTTGAACCTTCAGCGGACTGACTTGCCCGACGGCGATTTCGCTGTCCCCGGCGAGTTTCGGCCCGCCATCAATCGAGGGCAGGCCTGCTTTGACCAACAGCTTCCATGCGTCCGAAATCGGCAGCGGCGAGGCCGGGCTGACCACGATGCGCGCCGTGGTGTCGCGCGCGTCCGGTTGGGCCGACGGATCCGCTGCCAGCTTCCACCGCAGGTTCCAGTCGTCCGATTGCGCCGGAACATGGAAGTAATCCTCCGGCGTGACGGCCCGCACCACGGCCGGCACTTTCGTGCCCGCGCTGTCGACGAACTCAAAAAACGAGGCGTCCGGAACAACCGGCAAGTTGAACGCGATGCGCACGCCGACGTTCGGCGGGACGCTGCTCTCGGACCCGAGATCGCCGCCTGTTTGCGTGATGCCGAACGCCGGCGTGCTCACGGTGGCGGAAAAATCTCCGGCCACTCCCTCGCGCAGGCTCGCGCGCCACGTGCCGCCGAGCGGCAGCGGTCCGCGCGGAGTGAAAACGCCGCTGCGCGTGCTCAACCAGGTGAAATCACCCGGAAGGTCCGGCTGGAACACAATCGGCGATTGCGCCGCGGGTCCGAGTTCGTCGCTCGGCACCATCGGCTTTGCAAAGCGGAACTCGAGCGTGGAGGCCGGCTGCAACTCGCCCGATTCGGGAATCATGGTCACGCTCGGTTCGGCCGCGCGCACCGGGACAAAAAAAATCGCGGCAACAGCCGCGACGACGAAAGCAGGTCGGATTGTTTTCATGAGGAAACGGGCCTCATTTTAGGTCCCCGGGAGCGGCAGGCGAGCGGATTGCGGGCATTCCTTTATTTTCCGGGACCTCTCTGCTATTGGTTCGAGGTTTATGCCTGCCAAAAAAGCCAAGAAAATGCCCCCTCGGAAGACCCGCAGCGAATGGGCCGCCGTGCGCGGCTCGAAAATCCACGGTCGCGGGATGTTCGCCTCGAAAGAAATCCCGCGCGGCACGCGCATCATCGAATACACCGGCGAGCGCATCACCAAGGCGGAGGGGTGGCGCCGCGAGCTGAAGCGCCAAGAGCGCGCCGAGCGCGGCGGTGACGGTTGCATTTACATTTTCGAACTCAAT
>JAFMJK010000200.1 GCA_017853515.1 Chthoniobacterales bacterium
CGCCATCGCCGCGCACTTTCTGGTCACCGCCGGAGCAGAAAGCTTTGTCCCCCTCGCCGGTCAAGATGACCACACCGATCGAGGAATCATCGCGGCAATGGTCGAAGGCGTCCTTCATTTCCTCCACGGTCTGCGGACGGAAAGCGTTGCGCACTTCGGGACGGTTGATCGTGATCCTGGCGATCCCGTCGTCCGTCTTCTCGAACTTCAGATCGGTGTAGTCTTTGATCTTGTGCCAGACCGTTTTTGCCATGGTCCAAGGAAACCAGAATGCCGCAGCGGAGGGAAGGCGCGTTCAGCGCAACCAGACGCGCCGCGCGATATCGGCCCAGAGTGCAGCCTCCGAGGCAAACGCGGCGGCTTGGGCGAGGATTTCGCGCCCGAAGCTGGCGAAGCTGACGTAGGGGGTGGCGAGGATGAGCAACAACGAGAGAACCAGAAGGTTCATCAGGTAGATGACAGTGAGGGAAAAAAATGTGCCGCCGTAGTGCAGATCGGACTGACCCTTGGGGATCATGGAGATCGTAAAACAGGCGTGGAAGCACCAGGTGGCGCCGAGAAAAAAGTAGAGGGTTCCGTCGGCGAGGCCGCGGTGCGGTCCGAGATCCGTCGTGGCGGCAACCACGCCGTAGATCGCAATGACGAAGACGCTGTAGATCGGGATGAAATACGGCGCGAGGGCGATCCAAGTGTTGATTTTGGACGAGACGATGTGCCCGCCGTCGCGTCCCACGCTGAACTGGGAGACGCGCCCGCCCATGAGCAGGACAACGAGGGCGTGGGTCAATTCGTGTCCGAAGACGTAGGCGGTCACCCACTTGGGCAATCCGAAATAAACGATGAGCCAGCAGAGCAACCCGAGGCCGAAGAACCAGAACTGGGGAGTCATCCAAAAATGCGGACGGCCGGCGATTTGCGAAGTGAAAGCATCGATCAGCGCGCTGAAGAAAGCGGCCGTGAGCACGTAGCAGACGGGCAGAAGAAAAAGCCCGACGAAAAATTTGACCCAACGCACCGGCACGGTGACGGCGTCGCCGGTCGCGGCGTACGAGGCGTTGAGACGGTTGTCCCGCGGCGGTTTTTTGCGGCGGGAGGGTTTCGGCATCTCCGTGCGCCGCGCGTCAGGCGCGGCCCATGTAGGCGCCGGTGCGCGTGTCGATCTTCACCATCTCGCCTTCCTTGATGAAAAGAGGGACGTTGACGACGAGGCCGGACTCGAGCGTGGCGGGTTTCTGCACGTTGCTCGCTGTATCGCCGCGCAAGCCCTCGGGAGATTCGATGACCTTGAGCGTGACGGAGGCAGGAACCTCGACCTCGACGGCCTTGCCCTCGGCATAAAGGACGTCGACTTTGAGATTTTCCACCATGTAATCCTTGGCGCCGGCGAGGAGAGCTTCGTCCAACTCGATCGTCTCGTAGGTCTCGGGATCCATGAAATGGTAGCCTTCATGGTCCTTGTAGCTGAACTCGAGCGGACGGCGCTGGAGATCGACCAGTTCGACTTTCTCGGTCGAACTGAAACGGACGTCGCTCGACTTGCCGGTCTTGATGCTGCGGATGATGGCCTGGACAAAAGCGCGGAGGTTGCCGGGAGTGCGGTGATGGACTTCCAACACGATGTAGGTGTCGTTGTTGTATTTGATAGCCTGTCCTTTGCGGAGGTCGTTGGCAGCGGGCATAAATTTTGGGCGAGTAAAAGGTTTCGGGTGCGGAGATCAGACGCCTTGGAGGCGGGAAAGATCCTGGGAATCGATGATGCCGATCGGACGGCTTTCTCCGTCCACCACGATCAGATCGTCGATGCGATGGGTCTTTAGCACGTGGAGGGCTTCGGCGGCAAGCTTGTCCCCGCCGATGGTGACGGGGGATGCGGTCATGAATCCGCGGACCGGTTGCGAGCCGAGGTCCGGATGCGATTGATAGTGCCGGGCAAGATCGCCGTGGGTGAAGACCCCCGAAAGCCTGCCGTCGGCGCCGATAATGGCCGCTGCACCGGCGCGGCACTCGGTCATTTTTTTGAGCACATCGAGAACCTTGTCATTTTCGGTGCAGACGGCGACCTGCGCGCCTTTGCGCATGATCTGGTTGACGCGGTAAAGCAGAGCACGCCCGAGGGTTCCACCCGGATGGAACCGTGCGAAGTCCTCCTGGTTGAACCCGCGCGCCTCGAGCAGGACCATGGCGAGCGCATCGCCGAGCGCGAGCATGGCGGTGGTGCTGCTGGTCGGCGCGAGGTTGAGCGGACACGCCTCCTGCTCCACCGAGACGTCGAGGCAAACATCGGCGGCTTGGCCGAGCGTGGACTTGGGTTGGCCGGTGATGGCAATGAGCTTCACGTCGAAGCGCGCGAGCGGCGGAAGAATGTTGAGGAGTTCGGCCGTCTCGCCGCCGTAACTGATGGCCAGCACAACATCCCCGTCGGCGACAAGACCGAGGTCGCCGTGCAGGGCATTGAGGGAATTGAGGACCACGGCGGTCGATCCGGTGCTGGTCAAAGTGGCGGCGATTTTGTCGCCGATATGCCCCGATTTACCCACCCCGCAAACGACGATTTTTCCGCGGTTGGCCAGGGAGTCCATCATCAACCCGATAGCCCGTCCGAGAGCCTCGCCATCAAGGCGATCGGCCATGCGGTGCAGTTCGTCGGCTTCGGTGCCGATGACTTTGCGGGCTTGGGATAGGTAATCCATCTGACCCGTCATGATCGTTTCCGGGCGCCCCTCATGGCGAGGCGATTTTCGGTGTTGCCGCGGGGTCGGGCGCCTCTAAACTCGGATCCATGAGTCGCGGAGTTGCCGCATTTTTCCTCCTTACGCTGGCGATGCCCGCACTCGCCCAAGATTTCGTCGCCCCGGTGCAACCGCGCCGCGAGATCAGGCCGCCCGCGCCCAAACCGGTCACGCCGCTCGATCCGGACTCGGCCATCGAGGGCGTTGTCGCCGCCGCATTCCAATCGCGCCAACCGTGGCAATTGATCAATCCGCTCGCCCCGAAAGGCTACGGCGACGGTCGCTATCTCACCTCTTGGGATCCGAACGACGAGGGCAAACCGAAAGGATTCATCATTTTCGGCGTCCGGTTCTGGTGAGCCCGGGGAACGCGCCCGGCTGATGCGCCTTCTCTTCCTCAAATTGCGCCACATCGGCGATGCGCTGCTGCTCACGCCGACCTTGGCTGCGGTCAAACAGGCGCTGCCGCGCTGCGAGATCTGGGTCGTGGTGCGTGGAGGCAGCGAGGGAATTCTGGCCGGGTGTCCGCATATCGACCAACTGCGCACGGCGATGATTCCGGAACACGGGGCGGCCCGCGACCAACACCGGGGCGCGGACCGCCGTTTGCTCGGGGAGTTGCGGAGCGCGCGCTTCGAGCACGCTTTCGAGTTGAGCGGGGGTGACCGCGGGAGATGGATGACAATGCTGAGCGGGGCGCGGGGCCGCACCGCGAACACCACTTCAAGCCAGTTTCCATTCTGGTGGAAGGCGGCCTTCAACCGGCCTTCCCTCACCACGCGCCGCGGCCGTCACGAGATTGAGCGGGATTATTTGACGGTAGGCGATGTCCTTCCCTTGCCCGCGGAAATCCCGCCGTTCCGGTTCGACCCGGCAGCGATGCGCGTCTGGCAACCGGCGGAAAACCTCGGCGATTTTGCCGTGGTCCATGCGGGGACGCGCTGGGAACGCAAGGGGTGGGCCGAGGACAAATGGATCGAGGCGGGGCGCGCTCTACTGCAGCGAGTTCCGCGCATCGTGCTCAGTTCCGGACCTGACGACGGGGAGCGCGCGCTCAACCGCCGTCTCTGCGATGCACTCGGGCCCGCGGCTGTTTCGACGGACGGAACGACCGACTGGTCGCAGCTCGCGTGGTTGTTGGCGCGGGCGAAGCTGTTCGTCGGCGTTGACACGGCGGCGATGCACCTCGCGGCGGCCTGCCAGTGTCCGACCGTCGCGCTCTTCGGCGGATCGAAAGTCTTCGAATGGTATCC
>JAFMJK010000201.1 GCA_017853515.1 Chthoniobacterales bacterium
AGACCTCGACGTCGAGGTTTTGCCCAACGACCTGATCCGCGTCCCCGAACGTCTCATCAATTTTTAGCCCATGCCCAGCGCCCTGGACAACCAGACATCCTTCTCCAGCTCCGCCCAGCACGAGCGCGCGGAGATCCTGCAGCTCACCTTCCAGCGCTACAAATACATGCTGCAGAACTGGTGGTGGATTCCGTTGCTCACCACCGCCATCGGTCTCGGTCTCCAGGCGTGGGTCGTGCTCAGCGCGCCGCCGCAATACCAGTCGAGCGGGCGTCTGATGGTCGCGGGCAAGATCGCCCTGCCCGAAGGGGCCATCTACAGCGAGGAAGCAGCGAACTTCTTCGGCACGCAGCTCGAACTTCTGCAAAGCGGCGAAGTGGCGCGTCGCGCGGACGCCCGCGTCATGGCACTCAACCCGAATCTGGAGAAAGTTCCGGTCCGGCTCTTCGCCAACGTTCTCCCCAAGACCTCCATCTTCTCCGTCACCGCCCAGGGCCTGCAGCCGCAACAAACCAAGGCCTACCTCGACGCGGTCATGGACGAGTTCATCGCCTACCGCCGCTCCATGCGTTCGGACAAGTCGGACGTCACCCTCAGCGCGATCACCGACCAAGTCGTCGATCTCGAGAAAGAATTGCGCAAATCCGAGGAGGAACTTTTCGATTGGCAGAAGGCCAACAACGTCGTCTTTCTCCAGGAGGAGGGGAACAGCGCGGGCGCCTATCTCTCGCAGCTCAACCGCCAACTCGCGCTGCAGCGCACCGAAGCGCAACTGCTGGAAACCCTTTCCCTCGAGCAGAATCTCGACCGCCAAAGCCAGGTCGAAAAACTGGCCGAGAACAACAAGGAGAGCATGGGCGCGCTCATGGGGCGGTTCGGGCCTGCTTCCGATTACCTCAAAGCCCGTCAGGAGCTGCAGCTTCTCCGCGCGCGCTTGGTCGAACTCGGCATCAATCTCAAGCCCAAGCACCCCAAGATGGTCGAGCTGAACCAAGCCGTCGCCATGCAGGAGCGCCTGATGGAAATCTACCAGAACCAGACCAAGGAGCAGTTCGCCTCGCAGATCCAGTCGCTCGGCGTGCAAATCAAAAACACCGAGGCAGCGATCAAGGAATGGGAAGTCAAAACTCTCGACCTGAGCAAGCGTCTCGGCGAATACGAACGCCTCAAGAGCAAGGTCGAGCGCCTCAAGGGTCTTTACGAACGCCTGCTGGGCAGCGTGCAGAGCGTGGACGTCAACCGCAACATCGACCAGGACACCATCAACGTCATGGAATACGGCACGCCGCCCTCCGTCGTCCGTCCCGACCTCGGCCGCGCCCTCCTCATGGGCGGGCTCGGCGGTTTCGCCGTCGGTCTCGGCATCCTGCTGCTCATCGGCAAACTCGACGACCGCTACATTTCCGTATCCGAGCTGGAAGCCCACTCCGAACTCGATGTTGTCGGCCTCATCCCGCGCCTCAAGGCAAGCGAGATGCAGATCCTGCAACCGCGCGACAAACGCCACATCCTCGTCGAATCCTTCCGCAACATCCGTTCGAGCATGCTCTTCATGCCGACCAACGACTTCAATCCGAAGAGCTTCCTCATCAGCAGCGCCATTCCGGGCGAAGGCAAATCCACGCTCGCCATGGACTTGGCCGTCACCATGGCCCTCGCGGGATCGAAGACCCTCCTCATCGACGGCGACTTGCGCCGCGGTCGTCTGAACCGCCATTTTGGCGCGAAGACCGAGCCGGGTCTCGCCGAACTGCTCAAAGAAACGACCACGCTCGACCAGGCGATCATTCACTCGGAGGTCGAAAACCTCAGCTTCTTGCCCCGCGGAAAAGTGCTGGCCGCCGGCACGGAACCTCTGCCCGGCACCCGTTTCAGCAAACTGGTCAGCCACCTGAATGACAAGTTCGACTACGTCATCATCGACAGCTGTCCCGTGCTCGCCGCGGACGATTCCAGCGCCATGGCGCCCCTCGTCGACGCGGTGTTCTTCGTCGTGCGCTCGCGCTTCACCTCCGCGCGCCTTTTCATCCGCTCGCTCAAATTGCTTGCCGTGCGCGGCGTCATGGTCCGCGGTCTGATCTACAATTGCGCCGAGATGGGCAGCTCCGACTACCCGTATTACCAATACAAGGAATACCACCGCACCGCCGCCCCGCCCGCGGAGCCTCCCGCTCCCGCCCTGAACAAGGCCTGACCGGCTTGTTCTTGCCTTGGCGCCTGCTTGCCGCTACTAGTCCTCTTCCGCCACGGCTAGGTAGCTCAGTTGGCAGAGCAGAGGACTGAAAATCCTCGTGTCGGGGGTTCGATTCCCTCCCTAGCCACCTCTCTCCTTCGAAGCATGCCCCGCGCCCGCTCTTCGGATGTCTCCGTGGTGCGCATCGGATTGGCCGGGTGGAGCGAAGCGGCCGGCCGGCATGGCAAACTGCTGCCCGCGCTGGCGGAGGGTGCCACGGGCTTGGAGCGTTACGCGCACGCCTTCAATTTCGTCGAGATCAACTCGAGTTTTTACCGTCAGGTGCGTCCCCAGACCTATGCGAAATGGGCGGGCGAGGTCTCTGCGGATTTTTCCTTCGCGGTGAAAATGCACCGCCTGATTACCCACTACACGCGGCTGAAAAACGTCGGGCTCCTCGATGATTTCTTCGGTTCGGTCGCGGGGCTCGGCGAAAAACTTGCCGTTGTGCTCGTGCAACTCCCGCCGACGCTGGTTTTCGACGCGGAAGTGGCGGGCCGGTTTTGGTCGGCGCTCCGGAAGATCTACCGCGGTTGCGCCGTCTGCGAGCCGCGGCACGCCTCTTGGCGGGAGACGGGGGCGCAGAAGCTTCTCGCGCAACACGGTATCGGCCCGGTGCTGACCGAGATTCCCGCGGCGGACGGGGATCCTCTGCGCGGTGCGAAAAAGGAAATCCCTCTCTACGTGCGCCTCCACGGCGCCCCGCGCAAATACTACAGCTCGTACAGCGCCCGGGATCTCGGGCGTCTGGCCGGCTTGCTGGCGGAGAACGGCGGGCGACGCCGTTTTGTCGTCTTTGACAACACGGCAAGCTCCGCCGGCGTGCGCAACGCGCTGGAGTTGCAGCGCGTGGTCGCGTAGCTGCGCGCTGGCCAGCGCCCGGCGAATCGGCTACGCCGTTGGTGTGGAACACGAAGACCCGCTCCAGAAGCGCGAGCATTGGCGCTTGGCGGCGCTGATGATCGTCGTGCAGCTCCTCGACGTCGCCGTGACCCGCAAGCTTTGCTCCAGCGGCGAACTCAACGAGGCCGGTGTGGCCGTGGTGCAGACCTTCCATCACGGCAGCAACTTCCTGCTTTTTCTCCTGCTGGTCATCATCGCGCTCGCCGCCTTTCGTCCCCATTCCCGCATCATTCTCCCGGGTCTTACCGCTTACCTTGCCTTCGCGCTTCTGCACCTCGTCGTCAACGTCGGGGCGCTGCTCTTCAGCGCCACGGCCAAAGCGACCGGACTGGCCAGTCTTTGGGATGTCGGCGCGATCGGCGCCATGAGCATCATAACTTTCGCGGTATGTTACTGGATTCTCGACCGGTCCACCCCGGGCGGGGCCTTCATCATTCCGGGCCGCGATGGACCGATCGAAGACCCCAAGGTGTTCGATTACATCTACCTCTCGTTCGACACATCGACGACCTTCGGGCCGACCATCGAGACGCCGGTCTCGCGCGGGGCCAAGGCGCTGATGATGCTCCAGGTGCTGCTCTCGGTCGTGGTGCTGACTGTGCTGCTTTCGCGCGCGGTCAACGCGGTGGGGTGAATTGCCCAGCTACGCCGGTAGCTGTGCCGGGGATAAGGGCATGACAGGGCCGTTTTTCGGCTTAAACTTTATTCATGAGAGCGCGTTTCTCCTGCGGGGGCGGTGCCGGCGGCGCAGCGGCGCCCGATTTTTCGTGGTCCTCGGTATCCCTTCAGGGAGTCACACGGAGGAACGACCTATGAGGATTGCCATCCTGCTTTGTGCTCTCCT
>JAFMJK010000202.1 GCA_017853515.1 Chthoniobacterales bacterium
GAGCCGAGCGCCGAGCGCCGATCCCCTCCTCCCGGCACAAAGATGTCCGCGCGCTGCTCCAAGTGGTCCGCCACCACGCCAATGTCGCGCCCCGGACGGCGGGGTCAATTTCTACTTTTGCCCTCCCGGCGCCGGGCCGCTAGGCTGCGCGGCTCCCATGGGTCAGGACTACAAGCAAACACTCAATCTTCCGCGCACCGATTTCCCGATGAAAGCGGGACTTACCGCGCGCGAACCGCAGCAATTGGCCGCGTGGGAGAAGGACGCCATCTACGACCGCATTCAGGAGGCGCGCAAGGACGCGCCGGCCTTCGTCCTGCACGACGGACCGCCTTTCGCCAACGGCGACGTCCACATGGGCACGGCACTGAACAAAATCCTCAAGGACCTTGTGGTCAAATCGAAGTCCATGGCCGGATTCCGCGCGCCCTTCGTGCCCGGATGGGACTGCCACGGCTTGCCCATCGAATTCAAGGTGGTCAAAGAAGCCGCGGGTCTCACTCCCGTCGAAGTGCGCAAGCGTTCCGAGGCCTACGCGCGCAAATACATCGATCTGCAGCGCGCCCAATTCCGCCGTCTGGGAGTTTTCGGCGATTGGGAGAATCCGTATCTCACCCTCGATCCGTCCTACGAGGCGGACATCCTCCGCGCCTTCGCAAAGTTCGTGGAGAAAGGTCTCGTTTACCGCAGCAAACGCCCCGTTCTCTGGTCCTACGGCGCGCAAACCGCGCTGGCCGAGGCCGAGGTGGAGTACAAGGACAAGGAATCTCCCGCGGTCTACGTCGCTTTTCCCGTGGTGAAATCCGACGCATTGCCCTCCGATGCGGCGGTGGTCATTTGGACGACCACGCCCTGGACCCTCCCGGCCAACCTCGCCGTCGCGGTGAGCGCCAAGCACGACTACGTCATCCAGCAATTCGCCAAGGAGGGCGCGGAGCGCACCCTGATCATGGCGGCCGACCGCGCCGGTGCCTTCGCCGCCGAAAGCGGATGGCAACCCGCCGGCGAACCGGTGAAGATTTCCGGCGCTGATCTCGAGGGCACGATTACCCGCCATCCGTTTCTCGATCGCGAGTCGCCGGTCTTCACCGCCGATTTCGTCACCATGGACACCGGCACGGGTTGTGTGCACATAGCGCCCGGCCACGGCGCGGATGACTTCCAACTCGGCAGAACCAAAGGGCTCGAGATTCTTTGTCCCGTCGACGACCTCGGGCGCTTCACCCCGGAATGCGGCGTGGCGGAGTGGGTAGGCAAACCCGTCTTCGAGGCGAATCCTCTCGTCGTCGAGCACGTGAGGGAAAAAGGCGCGCTCCTCGGCGCGAGCGCGTATCAGCACTCCTATCCGCACTGCTGGCGATCGAAGACGCCGATCATTTTCCGCACGGTCGAGCAGTTTTTCATCCGCATCGACGATTTGCGCAGCGATGCGATCAAGGCGATCAACGAAACAAAGTGGATTCCCGAGTGGGGCCTCAAACGCATCACCGGCACGGTCGAATCCCGCCCCGATTGGTGCATCAGCCGCCAGCGCAGCTGGGGCGTGCCGTTGCCTGTTTTTTATTCGCCCGACGGCGAGCCGATCGTCGACGCGGGCCTCGTGCGCCGCGTGGCCGACTTGGTGGAAAAGCGCGGCACCAATGCGTGGTTCGAAATGTCCGACGCCGAACTCGCCGCCATGTTCGGACTGCCCGCCGGGACAACCAAGGGGCACGACACCTTGGACGTCTGGATCGACTCCGGGGTGAGCCACCAAGCCGTGCTGCGCCGCCGGCCGGAGCTCGCTTACCCCGCCGACCTTTACCTCGAGGCGACGGACCAGCACCGTGGATGGTTCCAATCCTCGCTCATGACGTCCGTGGCCATCGAGGGCGGATCACCCTACAGGACGTGCCTGACGCACGGGTTCGTCGTCGATGTCGACACGCGGGAAAAAATTTCCAAATCGGCGCAGGGCGGATACCAGAAACCGACCGAAGCGATGCACTTCGTGGAGAAATCCGGAGCGGATCTGGTGCGCCTTTGGGTCAGCAGCGTCAACTTCACCGACGATGTTCCCTTCTCGGAGGAAATGTTCAACCGCCTCGGTGACACCTACCGTCGCATCCGCAACACCCTGCGAATTCTCCTTGGCAACCTCCACGACCACGATCCGCAGGCCGAGACCGAACCGAGCGCCGTCGACCGCTGGATCCTCGCGCGCCTCGCCGAGGTGGAAAACACCTGCCGCGATGCCTACGAGAAATTCGAATTCCACCGCGTTTACCACGCGCTCAACCAATTCTGCGCCGTCGATTTGAGCAGTCTTTACGTCGATATCACCAAAGACCGCATGTATTGCGACGCGCCCGGCAGCCCGCGCCGCCGTGCCACGCAGGGCGCGATGCGCGAGGTGTTCTCCTCGCTCACACGGCTGCTGGCGCCGATCCTCGCCTTCACCGCGGAGGAAGCCTGGGGATACCACAGACCCGGCGAGTCCGTGCACCTGCAGCTCTTTCCCGCGGCGCGTTCGGCCGGCGCGGACGACTTGGCCGAAGGCGAGAGATTGCTCCAATGGCGTTCCCTTGTTTCGCAGGCGCTGGAAAAGGCGCGCGCGGACAAAGTCATCACCAACAACCTCGAAGCGGTGGTCACCCTGACCGTGGCGGACGAAGTCTGGGCCGGGAAATGGCGGCCGCGTCTGGCCGAACTCGAGGAATTCTTCATCCTCAGCGAGTTGAAACTCGAAACCGGCGCAGCCGATGGGGCCGAGGTGGCGAAGACGGCCGCGGCCAAATGCGGACGTTGCTGGCGGCATCGCGAGAGCGTCGGGAAAAATGCTTCGCATCCCGATCTCTGCGACCGCTGCGTCGAGGCGGTCGCCGTCTAGCGGCGGCCTCCCCGCCGCCGGCCACCATGTCATGACACCACTGCGGCTTCTCCTCCTGGTCACATTGCCGCTTTACGCGTTGGACCAGCTGACCAAGTGGGCCACGCTCACCTACATCCCGCTTTATGACGAGATCGCGGTCATCCCGGGGTTCTTCAACCTCGTGCACGTGACCAACACGGGATCGGCCTTCGGACTGATGAAAGGATGGTTCAACTTTCATGTGGTCTTCGGTGCCATCATGACCGTCGTCATGTTCCGGCTTCTTTTCCGCCGGGCTTCCGACACCCCCACCCGTTGGGCCTCGGCCCTCATCCTCTCGGGCATTTTCGGAAACATCACGGACCGGGTCCGCTTCGGCCATGTGGTCGACTTTTTGGACTTCTATGCGGGCAATCATCACTGGCCGGCCTTCAACGTGGCCGACTCGGCCATCGTCATTGCCGTGGGCGTTTTTCTCTGGACCTCCTGGCGGGGGGACGCTCCGGCCGGAGCGAAGGACTGAAACCCCCTCGGAAAAAGGGGCGCCACCCCCACAAATTGTGGTTGCTACCTAGGCAAAAACCTGTCACCACAAGATCTTGTTATGCCTAAGAAAAAAGCAACCAAACGTAAACCAGCCAAAAAAGCCGTCAAAAAACCCGCGAAGAAAGCGGTGAAGAAGAAACGGAAAGCCAATCCCGCGCTCATGAAGCCGGTGACGCCGACCGGTCCTCTCGTCGCTGTGGTGGGCGCGAAGCCCGCTCCGCGCGGTCAGATGACGAAAAGGCTCTGGGATTACATCAAGAAGAACAAGCTGCAGGACAAAGTCAAAAAGACGATGATCCATGCCGACGACAATCTGAAAGCCGTTTTCGGCGGAAAGAAGTTGGTCAGCATGTTCGAGATGACCAAACTGGTCTCCAAGCACATCAAATAACCTCCCGGTTATTCTCCACGACCGGCGGTTCCCTCGGGAGCCGCCGGTTTTTTTTTGCACGCACGCGGACTTGCCCCGCCGCACCGCGACTGCTTTATTGGCTTCTTCGCGCGGGGGTATAGCTCAGTTGGTAGAGCGTCTCGTTCGCAATGAGAAGGCCAGGGGT
>JAFMJK010000203.1 GCA_017853515.1 Chthoniobacterales bacterium
GGCCGACGAATTGCGCGCCGAGCTGGAGATAGACGCCCGCCAGCCCGACGAACGTGCCGGACAACGCCAGCGCGCAGTGCACAAGGTTGCGCAGGCTCAACGCGGCCACGGCGCAGGCGATGGTCACGATGGCGATGATGGTGAAAGTGAGCGGCATATCAGTCGGCGAAGCGATAGACGCGTTTGCTGGTTTTGTCTTTGCCGGCGATCCCGCGGCCCAGCAGGCAATACGGCCCGACGACCATCAGGCCGCACATGAACCAGCGCGTGAATCCGGCCGGGATGTAATGCCAGAGCGCAGCGGCGACGAGGTTGATGAGCGTAAGCGGCAGCATGAATTTCCACGCGAAGTTCATGAGCTGGTCCTGCCGGAGACGCGGCAGCGTGCCGCGCGTCCAGATGAAAAGCAGAATAAGCGCGATGAGCTTGGTGAAGAACCAAGCCCAAGACGGAATCCAAGCCAGCGACTCGAGCGGAGCGTTCCAACCACCGAGGAAGAGCGTGATGGCCAGCCCGCTGATGGCGAAAAGACCGAGGTATTCCCCAAGAAAGAACAGCGCGAACTTGAAGCCGGAATATTCGATGTAGTAGCCGGCGATGATTTCGGATTCGCCTTCCGGCAAATCGAACGGCGCGCGGTTGGATTCCGCCGAGGCCGCGATCATGAACAGCAGGAAGCCCGCGAGTCCCCACGGGGTGAACACGAACCAGTCCGGCAGCCAGCCGCCGTAAGTTCCCTGCGCCGCCACAATCTTCGGGAGCGAGAGCGAACCGGCAATCATGACGACGCTGACGGCGGAGAGGATGAGCGGGATTTCGTAGCTGATCATCTGCGCGATAGCGCGCATCGCGCCGAAGAGGGAGTATTTGTTGCGGCTCGACCAGCCGGCCATGAACACGGCGAGTTCGGTGGACGCGCCGACGGCGAAGAAGAAGAGCAAGCCGGCGTCGAGCTCGGTGAGGGTCATATTGCGCCCGAACGGCAACACGGCGTAAACGACGACGCACGGCAGCACGAGCGCGAGCGGCGCGAGGAAATGGATAACCTTGTCGGCGCGGCGCGGCACGACGTCTTCCTTGATGAGGGCCTTGATGCCGTCGGCGACGAACTGGAGGAAACCGAACGGGCCGACGCGGTTCGGGCCGTAGCGGTTCTGGATCCGCCCCAGCCCTTTCCGTTCGATGACGGTGACGAGCGCGAAGAGGCCGGGAAACACCATGAGGATGGGCGCGACGGACAGGACAATGGACGCGAGCACCTGAAACTCCGCCGGGCAAAGGCTGACGAGCCAGTGTTTCAGGGTCACGAAGATTTGGTCGAGCGCTTCGGTCATTTCGCGAGGGTGGCTTCAGGTGGCGGGGCGGCAGGCGCGACCTTGGCGGCGGCGGCTTTGGCTTTGGCTTCCGCGTCGGCTTTGGCCTTGGCCTGGACTTTGGCGACTTCGGCGGCGAGCGCGGCGTCGGACTCGGCGGCGTCGTGCGGATGGATTTTGCGGTAGTGATCGTTGGATTTGGCGAGCTGAGGCTTGCGCACGAGAAGCCCGGCAAACCGGTCGGTGCTGCTCAACTCAAACTCCGTGTCCATCTTGATGGACTCGAACGGGCAGACTTCCACGCAGATCTGACAGCTCATGCACACGGAGATGTCGATGTTGAACGTCGCGGGGTAGAACTGCATCTGCCCCTTGTAATCCACGCGCTTGTCCTTGCTCTTGACGATGTAGATGCACTTGGGCGGACATTCCTTCTCGCAGATCTGGCAGGAGACGCAGCGCAGCCCCTGCTCCGGGTCTTCGCCGTCATAGACGAGGAAGGGAAACTGGCGGGCGTTGGGGAATTGCGGGGCGCGTTCCTCCGGATACTGCAGGGTGGTCAAGCGCTTTTTGCTGACGTAAGAGCCGAGGAAATTCCTCGCCGTCTCGCCCATGCCTTTGATGATGCCTTCACCTAACATTTTGTTCTCAAATTTTATCGGTCAACTTCGCCTAACACAATGTCTACGCTGCCGAGCGTGATGACCGCGTCCGCGATCGTGTTGCCGAGGCACATGTCCTCCAACACGGTGAGGTTGATGAAACTCGGCGGCCGCACGCGGTAGCGGAACGGATTCGGCCCGCCGTCGCTGATGAGGTAGAAGCCGAGCTCGCCCTTCGGCGCTTCGATACGCCCGTAGGCCTCGCCGGCTTTCGGACGAAAGCCGCGCAGCTTCGCCTTCGGGTCAATGATCGGCCCAGCGGGAATGTCTTTCAACGCCTGCTGCAAAATCTTCAACGACTCGCGCATCTCGAGGATGCGAATCATGTAGCGATCGTAAGTGTCACCGTGGTCGCCGAGCGGCACGCGGAACGAGAAGCGGTCGTAGATGCCGTATTTGTCCACCTTGCGGAGGTCGTAATCCACGCCGGCGGCACGCGCGACGGGGCCGGTGATGCCGGCGTTGACGGCGAGTTCGCGGGGCAAAACGCCGATGCCTTGGGAGCGCGCGATGATGATTTCGTTGCCGCTCAAGAGCGTCTCGAATTCATCAAGGAAGCGCGGGTATTCATCCACAATGCGCTGCGCCGCGGCGAGCCAGCCGGGCGGCAGATCCACACGGCAACCGCCGAAGCGCATGTAATTGCACATCATCCGCGCGCCGGTGAGGGCTTCGAACAAATCCAAAATTTTCTCGCGTTCGCGGAACGCATACATGAGCGGCGTCCCGAGTGCGCCCATATCCTGCATGAGAAAGCCGATAAGACAGGTGTGGTTCTGCAGGCGCGTGAGTTCGGCGGTGATGACGCGGATGTATTCCGCGCGCTCAGGCACTTGCAGGCCCGCGAGCTTTTCCACAGCCAATGCGTAGGCCCAGTTGTTCGTGAGCGAGCAGAAATAATCCAACCGATCGGTGTAAGGCATCGAGGACAGATAGCTCGTGCCTTCGGCGATTTTTTCGTGGTTACGATGCAGGTAGCCGAAGACGGGCTTGAGTCTCACCACACGCTCGCCATCGAGGACGACGTCCATGCGGAACACGCCGTGTGTGGACGGATGATGCGGCCCCATGGAGACTTCCAGCAATTCCGTCTCGCCGTCGTCCGAAAGCTTCGGGCGCAACTCGTAATTCTTGGCCGGGGTTTCGAGCGTCGCGCTCATGTCTTCACCTCCGACGGGTAATGGGTTTTGGCGCGTTCCAACACGGCATCGTGCGGCGTCGGCTCATATTCGAAATCATCGGGCTCGACGTAATCCTTGCGCATCGGATGATCCACAAAACCATCCCACATCAGGATGCGCCGCAGGTCGGGATGCCCGGCAAACTTGATGCCGAACAGGTCAAAGATCTCGCGCTCCTGATATTCACAGCTACGCCAGACCGGCGTGAGCGAAGGCAAGGTGACTTTATCGGTCCGATTTCCGGTGCGGAGGCGGAGGATGACCGGACCGTGTTTTTTCGCCACCGAGTAGAGATGATAGACCGCTTCGAGGTAGCCGGAACGGAGCGCATCGACCGTTTCCTCGACTTCCTTCTCCACGCCGTCGGTCACGACCGGCTTCTTGATCTTGGTTTTGACGACGGCTTCCGGCCAATCCACGCCGGTGGCATTGGAGCAGTAGTCCAGCCGCAATTCGGCATCATCGCGCAGGAAGGTGGCGATGGCGCCGGCGTGCTCGTGATCCACCAGCAACGACCGCTGGCCCGACGGGCTTTCGTTGGGAACGATCTCCAACCGCGCGCCGGGCAGGACGTGCGTGATGCGGTCTTTGATTTGTTCAAGCGTTTCCACGTTCGTCAGGCAATCTTGGCTGGTGCGGGCGGTTGCCACACGCTGGGGTTATACGGCGGCACGAGGTCGTGTTCACCGAACTGCGGGATGGGAAATTCGCTGGGCAGGTCGGGGTTAA
>JAFMJK010000204.1 GCA_017853515.1 Chthoniobacterales bacterium
TGGAGATCGGCGCCTCCAAGGTGTTCTGATCACTCCTCGCTGAGCACGCCGTCGGCCACCAACCCGAACCGCGTGGCCCGGAACACTTCCCGGCTGACCGGATACGTTGCGAACCGGTTCATCTCCAGCAGTCCCGCCACGTCGCGCGGCGGAATACCTTCCGAGGCAAGCCTTGGATAGAGCGCGATCGTGCTGCGGTCCGGAACAACCACGTAAAACCCGTCGCCCAACATCGGTTCGAATCGGTCGTAGAGACCGGGTGACGCGGCAAGGGCCGGCAGCATCGGGTCGTCGGATTTGATCAGCACGCGGGTGATGACTCCGTCGGCGTCGCGCCGTTCTTCCACATCCGCCGCCTCGATCCAATCCTGCGCATGCCGCGCCGCCATGTCCTGCGCGTAGCGCAGTGCGCCCTGCGTCGTTGCGTATTCCAACTCGCCATGCCCCGCATGACGCGCAACGGCCAGCCGCGCGGTGCGCGAACCCGGAATGGCCTTGGTGATCGGGGCGATTGTCTCGAAGGAAGGCACGATGGTCAGCCGCCAACCGGCGTCTTCCGCCCGTCCCGGCGCGGAAAGGACAAGGAGCAGCGCGAGAAAAGTGCGCTTGCCGTATCGGTGCGGTCTGTTAGCGGTCATCGTTGGTGATTACGTATCTCGAAGGAACTCTGCGCGAAGTCTTGCCGACCCAGGTGGTCATCGAGGTTCACGGGGTAGGCTACGAGGTTTTTATCCCGCTCTCCAGCTACGATCGCCTGCCGCAGCCCGGCCAGGCCATCCGCCTCCTCACTCATCTTCAGGTCCGGGAGGACGCGCACATTCTTTTCGGTTTCGCCTCATCGGAGGAGCGCGACCTTTTCCGCCTGCTCGTCACGCGGGTCAGCGGGGTCGGACCCAAGCTGGCTTTGGCCGTGCTCAGCGGCATGGATGTCGTCCGCTTCAAGGCTGCGGTGGTCGATTCGGACATCGCGTCCATCGCCAAGATCAGCGGTCTGGGCAAGAAGACGGCCGAGCGGATCGTGCTCGAATTGAAAGACAAACTCGGCGTGGCCGCGGCATGGGAAGCGGCGAGCGCGGACAAAGCGCCCTCGGCCGAGGCCCGCGCGGCCAATGACGCGGTGCTCGCGCTCATCGCTCTCGGCTACAAACAGGTCGACGCGGCCAAGGCGGTGCGTGAAGTCGCCCTGAAAAACAAGGAAGCGGGGACGGAGGACTTGGTGCGTTTGGCTCTCAAGGGGTTGGTGTAATGTGGAGAAGGCGGTCTTTCCGGGGATGCGTCGGCGGGGACGCCGACGCTACAGGATGTAGCGGCGCCGTCCTCGGCGCCGGTCGTTTCGCTGCAATGGCATGATGACTGCAGACGCCGAACGCACCGGACGCGCGCAACGCATCCGCCAGGCGATGCCGTCCGGTGGACTTTTTGCCGGCAAGGAATGGCGGGTCTCACCCGAGGCTTTCGTCCTGCCGTCCGGAATGGACGAAGATTTGGAAAAACTCGGTTTCCGTCTGCGCAAATTCATCGAGGCCTGCAACCTGCTTTACCGGCTCAGCGTTTCCGGCAAACAGCCGGGATGGATCGCGGAGTTGCTCGATCGCGGAAAGCCGCGCGACCTGATCGAGTTGGCGCGCTCGAAGGCTCTGGCCGACGCCGTGCCGAGCGTGATTCGTCCGGATGTCATACTGACCGACGGGGGCTTCGCCCTCGCCGAATTGGACAATGTGCCGGGCGGGATCGGCCTGACCGCATGGCTGAATGCAGTTTATGCGGCCGAGGGATTCGACGTGGTCGGAGGGAAGGGGATGGAGGAGGGGTTCCGCGAGGTTGTGGACGCGGGCGACATCGTCGTGTCCACCGAGGCATCCGACTACCGTCCGGAAATGGAGTGGATGGCCGCGCGCATCGGGGCGCGCGTTGTCGACGCGGAGAAGATGCCGCAAGACTTGCGCGAGCGCCTCTACCGTTTTTTCGAATTGTTCGATCTGCCGAACATTGCCGGATCGATGGAGCTTTTACGCGGCGTGGCCGAAGGAAAACACCGCATGACCCCGCCGCCCAAGCCGTGGATCGAGGAAAAGTTATGGTTCGCTTTGTTCTGGTTGCGTCCGCTGTCCGAGTTCTGGCGCCGCGAAATCGGCGAGCGCCATTTCCTGGCTTTGCAAAAAGTGATCCCGCGCACGTGGCTGATGGATCCCCAGCCCCTGCCGCCCACCGGGGTTTACCCGGGCTTGGATATCCAAAGTTGGGACGAGCTGAAAAAGTTCAGCCAGAGGGAACGCGAACTCGTGCTGAAGATCAGCGGGTTTTCCGAGCTGGCCTGGGGATCGCGCAGCGTGAAGGTCGGACAGGATCTCTCTCACGAAGACTGGGCCGCGGCAGTCGACGAAGCGCTGAGCGACTGGCCGCAGCGTCCGTGGATCCTGCAGAAATTCCACCACTCGCGGCTGGTGGAGATGGATTATCTGGCCAGCGACGGTCATGGACCGACGCTGCAACGGATGAAGGGGCGTGTGCGGCTGTGTCCGTATTATTTCTGCGGCGAGCGGGAGACCAAACTCGGCGGCGTGCTCGCGACAGTTTGCCCCGCGGACAAAAAGTTGCTGCACGGGATGAAGGATGCGATCCTTGCGCCGGTTATTTCGGATGCCCCGGTTCCCTCATAGCTTCGCGTTCCTCGCCGCGCTCCTCGTTTTGTCCGGTTGCGCGGCGAAGAAGGGCCTCATTGTCGAACCGCAGAAGCCCGAGGTCGTTTACGACGCCAAACCGGTGTCCGTGCTCCACGGCAAAGCTTCCTATTACTACGGTCGCTGGATCGGACGCCTCACGGCCAACGGGGAAACCTACCGCGCGTCGGACGTCACTGCGGCGCACAAGACTCTTCCCTTCAACACCATGGTGCGTGTGACCAACCTGAAAAACGGAAAGTCGGTCATCGTCCGCATCAACAACCGCGGACCTTACATCAAAGGCCGCATTCTCGACCTGAGTCTTGTCGCTGCGCAGACCATCGATATGACCACATTGGGCGTTGTTCCGGTCAAAGCAGAAGTCCTCCGCAAGATCCCGGTGATGGCCAAACCCAACCGCAAGCTGACCGAAGCGGAGAAACGTGCGGCGGAAAAGCGAGCGCGCGCCGCCCTCTGACATGCAGCTTGAAACGGTCGTCGGAGACGCTCTCGCCCGATACATCCCGGATCTCGCGCGGCTCCGCATGACCGTTTTCCGCGAGTATCCGTATCTTTACGATGGCAGCGAGGCCTACGAGGCGGAGTATCTGCGAACTTACACCGCCTCGGGTCAGGCCGTCGCCGTGCTGGCGCGCGACGGGCACACCATCGTGGGAGCCTCGACGGGGATTCCGCTCGCCGCCGAGACCGAAGCCTTTGTGCGTCCGTTCGAGGCGCTGGGTCTGGATCCCGCCACGGTTTTTTACTGCGGGGAATCGGTCTTGCTGCCGGCGTGGCGCGGACGCGGAATTTATCGTGCCTTCTTCGAGGCGCGCGAGGCCTATGCGAGGCAACTCGGCAGCGTGTCATGGATGAGTTTCTGCGGCGTGGTCAGGCCGGAGAATCATCCGCTGCGCCCCCCGCAGTGGGAACCGCTCGACGCGGTGTGGCGGCGCTTCGGCTTCGCGCCGGAGCCGAAGCTCCGCACCAGCTACGCATGGAAAGACATAGATCAGCCCGCCAGCACCGAGCACCCGATGCAGTTCTGGCTGAAGCCTCTGGGCTGATACCCGCGCTCTGTCTTCTCGTGTTTGTTCTTCAAGGCGTCCACCCCGGAAGCTTCGCGGCCTGTTTGATCCAAGCCTTCATCTGCTTTACATCGAATTCGCCTTCACGGATATCGATCCACCGTGCTTCGCCGCTTTTTTCCGTGCCG
>JAFMJK010000205.1 GCA_017853515.1 Chthoniobacterales bacterium
AAGAACCCCGCATCAGCGTCCTTATGCCGGTCTACAATGCCGCGCGGCACCTTGATGCCTCGATGGCGAGCGTGGCGGTGCAGGATTTTGCCGACTGGGAGCTGGTCGCGGTAGACGACGGTTCAACCGACTCTTCGCCGGAAATTCTGGCCCGCTGGGCCGCGCGCGATCCGCGCGTTCGCATCATTTTCAACGCCTCCAACAAGGGCCAGACTGCTTGTCTCAATCAGGGTCTGGCCGAATGCCGCGCGGCTTGGATCGCACGGCAGGATGCTGACGATCTCTCACATCCCGGTCGCCTTGCTTCGCAATGGCATTATCTTGGAGATCATCCTGACACCGTGCTTCTCGGCACGCAGGGTGTCCTCATCGATGACCGTGGGGTGCGCATCGGCCTTCTCGATGTCCCGGAGGATGCCGCCTCGATCGCGTGGAGCGCGCCGTTTCTCAATCCGTTCCTGCACACCGCGGTGATGTTTCGTCGCGATATAGTCAACGCTGACGGCGGCTACGACGAAAGTTTCCGCATCGCGCAAGACTACGAGTTGTGGACCCGTCTCGCGGCCGACCATCCCACGGCCAACCTTTCCCGAGGCC
The DNA here is from genome assembly GCA_017853515.1 of Chthoniobacterales bacterium. Lineage (GTDB taxonomy): Bacteria > Verrucomicrobiota > Verrucomicrobiia > Chthoniobacterales > JACTMZ01 > JACTMZ01. Next base: position 598 of record JAFMJK010000205.1, read on the forward strand.
TTGTCAGCTATCGCCACACGGAGACATCCCTCTCCAAGACCGGCCGCAACCTTGCTTTCGAAGAAGCAGATCGCGTGTCCGTCCGCGAAGCCGCGCGCTGGCTGGGGCGCGAATGGACCGGCGAGGAGGCCGGCCTCGTCTCCGCGTTCCGCACCGGATCGGCTTCGGTATGCAAAAGAGACTTCTGGAGTTTGATTGCCGACTTGGAGAAAGCAAAAGGCCCAAGGCTGCCATCGAAACTGCGCGCAGGATGGCATCTCCGGCTCGCCGGCGTCGGCGGCCGGGGCGTCGATGCAGTTGAGGTCGCTGCCGCTTTCCGTGCGGCTCCGGCCTACACGGCACGCTGGCTGTATAGGCGCTTTCTCAGCTCCTGAGAATGCGGTCGAGCATCAACACGCCGCGCATCACCGTATCGGTGCAGTGATTTCCCCACGCGGTTCGACGGAGGCGCGCGGCGGCCACGACGGGAATTCTCTCTTCGACGAGATCGCGCCACATCGCGGTGATCGCCTCCGGATTTCGCGACGACGATTTGCGCCGCCCGTTGGCTGCCAACTTATCGCGGAGATCCGGATCGCTCTTCAACCGCCGCAGCTGCGCGATCACTTCTTGGGGAGAGCGGGCCACCAGATAGTCGACACCGGCTTCTCCTTCGGCAGCGTAAGCCGAGTCAGCGCCCCCGATGAACGGAACGCCGGCCAGCCAGGCGTTGTAGAGTTTGGTCGCGGGCTTGTGCAACTGCCGCGCACCGGAGAAGTCGCGAATGGCGATCGCCGCGTCCACTTCGCTGTAATCGTGCCAGTGTTCTGCGCCGCGAATTTCCAACGTCACGCCCGTGTCTCGTTTGACTGTGTCCAGCCAAGTCGCCGTGCGAAGTTCGGCGGCAAGGTTTACCTCGGTGCCGAAGAACGCGATTCGTTCGAAAATCATGCCGCGTTCTTTGTCGCGCGGCACCAATCCAGGCTGGGGCCAGTGCGGCATGAACCGTCCGCGGGGCACTCGCCGCGCGTGGGCTGCATTCTGCAGAATGTGCAGATGGGCGGCCGGGTGCGGCAAGCTGTCCGCGACCACGCCGACCAAAAACAATCCGGCGGGCGCTCGGTATGAGGCCGGCAAGTTGCCCGATAGCGCCACGACGCACCCTTCTTCGGGCATCGCGTGGACCAGATCCACAGGGCAACCGATCCTCTCCAGCATCATCCAGGTGCGGTAGATCCAGCCCTGGGCGGCGGCGATTTTTCCGCCTTGTTCGAGAGTAGCCGATTGATCGCGCTGCCACCGCGCGCGCTTTTCCGCGCTCGGCAGGCAGGATTCCGGCAGATAAAAGCAGACTCGCATCGGTCAAGCGCACGTTAAATGAGCCAAGGCATCCTGCAAGATTGGTCCGTCAACCGCGGAAACATCCGCAGCCAGTTGATGCTGTCGTCTTTCCGCTTCGCGCAGAAACTGCACCGTCTGCCGCGGTGGATCCGCTGGATCGGCGTGCCCTACCTCGCCGTCTACCAGCTGCTCATGTATTGGGAGCTGGGGATCGAGCTGAACTACAAAGCCCGGATCGGCCCGCGCCTTCGCCTCTACCACGGCTACGCACTGGTCATCCACGACAACGCGGTCATCGGATCCGATTGCACCTTGCGCCACGCCACCACGATCGGCATGCGCAAGGGCCCCGACGACTGCCCGGTCATCGGCGACCGCGTGGACATCGGAAGCAACAGCGTCGTCATCGGAGCGATCCAAGTCGGCGATGGAGCATCGATCGGGGCCGGCAGCGTCGTCGTCCATGACGTGCCCGCCGGCGCGACGGTAGCGGGAAATCCCGCCAGGCCGGTCGGATCTGCAGCGTGAAGTATCTTTTTCTCTCCCGCGGGGCTCATCTCGTGTGGGATCCGTCCGCACCGCGCGCGGCGGGAGGTGCGGAGCTGCAGGCGGCACTCATGGCGCGCGAACTCGTGCGCCGCGGGCACCGGGCGGTTCTGCTCGGGGCCGACATGGGACAACCGGACGGTGTGGAGTGGGAGGGAATCCGCATCCGTCGAGCAGGTCGGTTCGACACCGGCGGCCTGACCGACACTCTGCGCGCGTGGCCTCTCATCCACCGCGTTCTCAGGCAGGAGCGTCCGGACTTTGTCGTGGTCTACGGTTGGACCTCGCTTCTTTATCTCCTGGCGCGCTGGCGGCGTTTCGTGCCTTTCAAGCTCGTCTTCGTCTGCGCTCTGGATGCCGAAATCGACGGGGAATTCCGGCGCAAACATCTTTTGCGCGGCTATTTTTTCCATCGTGGCATGAAGATGGCGGATACGCGGCTGTCCATCACCGCCGCGCAGGCGGCAGACTTTGCGCGGCAGGATATGTCTTGCACGGTGACGCGCCTGCTCCTTCGCGGCGACGGTCCTTCTGCGCCGTCGGCCAAATCCGTCGATCTTCTCTGGGTGGCCCGCTGCGAGGATGTGAAACGCCCCGGATTGTTTCTCGATCTTGCTCAATCTTTTCCCGCCGCACGCTGCCGCATGATTTGCGCGCCGCATGATGACGAACTTCTGGCCGCGACAAAAAAACGGGCGTCAACTGTTTCCAATGTGGATTTCGTCGAAGGCGTGTCCTACCGCGAAATCCAAGGGGAATTCGACCGCGCGAAGATTTTACTCAACACCTCGTCGCACGAAGGCGTGCCAAATACTTTCATCCATGCCGGCCTCGGGCGGACGGCCATCGCTTCGCTCGAGATCGACCCGGACCGCATGTTCGGCCAATTCGACGCCGGCGTCATGGCGGCCGGGGATTTCCAAAAACTGAAAAGCGGCGTTCGGGTTTTGCTCGAGGAGCCAGATGCGTTGGATCGATCGGCCGGGGAGGCGGCGCGGTTTGTCGGCGAGTGGCACGACAACACCCGGAATGTCGATGCCTTCATCGACGCGACAGCCGGCGTATGATCCGCGTCCTCCACGTCATCGACCACCTTGGTCTCGGAGGCGCGCAGAGCGCGCTTCTCGATCTGGCGGCAAACATGGACCAATCGGAAGTTGTCACCGAAGTCGCGGTGATGCACGGCCGCGGTTTGTTCGCCGACCAACTGGAATCCCGCGGCATCAAGGTGCGTTCTCTCGCTCCCTCCAAGTGGCCTCCGTTATACGTCGCAAATTTTGTGCGCCTGCTCCGTGCGGAGAACTACGATGTTCTCCACTTCCATCTCCAGGGCGCAAATTGGTTGGCCAAG
>JAFMJK010000021.1 GCA_017853515.1 Chthoniobacterales bacterium
GGCCGCGCGACCCTACCCCCGGAGACGACCGGCGGACAGGCCGTCGCCGCTACAACGGCGAGCGGATGGCCCAGCGGAGTTTGGCGGAGGTGGAGCGGGGGTTGTTGTGGCGTTCCGACGGTGATGCGCGGCCGACGCGGCGGGAGATTTCTTGGTAAAGACCTTCCTGGCGGGCGGCTTGGAAGGCTTTCTTCACCCGGCGATCCTCGCCGGAATGGAAGGTAAGGATGGCGACGCGGCCGCCGGGGTTGAGGCACTGGGGCAAGATGCGCAGGAAGGCGTCGAGGGCGGTGAACTCCTCGTTCACTTCGACGCGGATCGCTTGAAAGACGCGGCGAATGGAAAGTTCGCGTTCTTCGGGCGAAAGCGACGCCAGTGCCGAGTGAATGGCGGCGGCGAGATCCGTGGTGGTGGCAAAGCAACGGCCGGCAAGTGTGGATACGACCCGTTCAGCGTGGGGTTCGTCGGCATTTTCCTGTAGAATCCCGGCCAGTTTTTCCGGCGAAACTTTTTCGAGCCACTGAGCGGCGGAGATTCCGCGCGAGGGATTCATGCGCATGTCGAGCGGGCCATCTGCTTTGGTCGAGAAACCTCGCTCCGGATTGTCCAACTGCATGGATGAGACGCCAAGGTCGGCGAGGATCAGGTCGGCGCCTGTGCGGCCCGTCTTGGCGATCGCTGCCGGCAGTCCGGCGAAGTTGGATTTTAGCACGGTGAATTGTTCCGGTCCGAATCCGTCAGCGCGGAGGCGTTCTTCGGTCCGCGGCAATTCGAGCGGGTCGACATCGAGTCCGAGCAAATGGCCGCCGGGCATGATCCGCTCCAAGATCGCGCGGGCGTGGCCGCCGTGTCCAAGGGTGCAGTCGACGGCGAAGTCGCCGGCTTGGGGACGAAGCACGTCGAGGATTTCCCCGACCATGATGGGGATGTGGGAGCCTGCCGGCGTTTTTCCGGAGGCGAGAACTTTGGCGATGGTGTCCGGGTGTCGCTGCGGATCGAGTTCCTTGTATTTGTCCTCGAAACGGCGGGGATTTTTTCCCGGATAGCGCGGACGGCGGCGGTGGGGAGTGGACGGGTTTTGGTCCATCGCTCAGGCGGTGGTAGCCATGCTCGCCGAGAGGTTGTTCCATTCCTCGTTCGCCTGTTCGAGTTCCTCGGTCAGGTCGGCGAGTTCGCGGTGGAGGGGAAAGGAGGTCGCGTTGTTGGGGGCTGACTCGAGGATGGTGGCAAGTTCGCGTTGGCGGGCTTCGAGGGCCATGATGCGCTGCTCCAGTTCGCGATGGCGTGATTGGGATTGGCGCAGCGCGGCGGCTGCGGCCTTGCGGGCTTCGGCCTCGGCGCGGCGCTGTTGCTTGATTTCTTTGAGGCCGAGCTTCGGCTTGTCGGCGGCGTGCGCTGCCGGTTTTTCGGCGGGACGATGATTTTTCAGCGCGGCAACGAGTCCTCCGCGGTCGGAGGCGGCACCGGATTTCTCGAGGTAGTAATCGTAATCGCCGGCGTAGGGGGTGAGGCGGCCGGCATTGATATGGAGGACGGTGGTGGCGAGGGAACGGATGAAGTGGACGTCGTGGCTGACGAAAACCAGGGTGCCCTCGTAAGGCGCGAGTGCGGCGACCAAGGCGTTGATGCTGGCCATGTCGAGGTGAGTAGTCGGTTCGTCGAGGAGGAGGAGATTCGGTGGACGCAGGAGGAGTTTGACCAGGGCAAGGCGGCTTTTTTCTCCGCCGCTGAGCACGCCGACATTTTTGAAAACTGCTTCGCCGCTGAAGAGAAAGGATCCCAGGACGGTGCGGACGGATTGTTCGCTCACGCCACTGGCGCCGTCCATGGCCTCCTCGAGCACGGTGCGGCGGACGTCGAGAGTGTCGGTGCGGTGCTGGGCGAAGTAGCCGACGCTGACGTTGTGTCCTTCGGTGCGTGTGCCGCCCTCAAGCGGGAGCAGCCCGGCGAGGATTTTGAGGAGCGTCGATTTGCCGGCGCCGTTGGGTCCGACGAGGACGGTGCGTTGTCCGCGTTCGACGGTGATGTTGAGATCTTCGTAGACGACATGGTCGCCGTAGGCCTGGCGCACGTGTTCGAGGACCATGGTGCGCTGTCCGCCGCGCGGCGGCTGGGGAAAACGGAATTTGACGGTGGCTTCGGAATTTTCCGGTGGCGGAAGGCGTTTGATGCGGGCCAGTTGCTTGATGCGTTCCTGGGCCTGCGCGGCTTTGCTGGCTTTGGCGCGGAAGCGGTTGATGAAATCCTGGAGGTGCTCGATTTCGCGTTGCTGGTTTTTGTAGGCCGCGAGGTATTGCTCGTCGCGGGCCTTTTTCTCGACGAGGTAGTCGTCGTAGTTGCCGCGGTAGCGGTGGAGATGCTGGCGGGAAATTTCCACCATGCCATCGCACACGGCGTTGAGGAAGGCGCGGTCATGGGAGATGACGAGCAAGGCGCCGGGGTATTCGGAGAGGTGTGCTTGGAACCAGCCGAGCGTTTCGAGGTCGAGATGGTTGGTCGGTTCGTCGAGCATGAGGAGATCCGGTTCCATGACGAGGAGGCGGGCGAGGTGGGCCCGCATGATCCATCCGCCGCTCATGGTGCGCGCGGGACGGTGGTGATCGGAATCGCGGAAAGCCAGACCGGCGAGAATGCGCTTGGCTTTGGCTTCGAGGTTGTAGCCGTCGTGCTCGAGAAAGACCGACGATGCCTCGTGGTGCTCGGCGCAGTGCTCGTCGGGGAATTCTCGCATGGTGGCGTAAGCGGCGGCCATGGCCGGGGAGATGCTGGTGGCGAGTTGCAGGACGGTTTCTTCGCCGGAGGGTGCGGTTTCCTGCGGAAGAAAGCCGATGGTGCGGCCGCGTTGGAGACTGACGGTGCCTTCGTCGGGGGCATTGTCGCCAAGAATGAGGGAGAAGAGGGTGGATTTGCCCGCGCCGTTGGGTCCGATGAGGCCGATGCGGTCACCGGGGTTGATTTGCAGCGAAGCGTCTTCGAAAAGCGTGCGGCCGCCGAAGGCTTTGGTGACTTGGGAAACGGTGAGCATGAGGGAAAAGGCGGAGACTTGAGTTGGAAAGCTGAGTGAAAAAGCTGATCGCGCCCGAGGGGCGCGATGTGATCGGTCAGGTTATCGCGATGGGACACCGCGATCCACCACAGAAGTTGTCAGGGGGCCAGGGACTGAGTGGCCGATGGCGGTGCTGACAGGCGCGGGACGAAGCCGGCTTTTTGGATGATGCGTTGGCCGTCTTTCGAGAGGACATAGCGGATGAATCTTTTTGCGGCCGGGGTTGCTTTTCGCTCGAGCGTGTAGAGATAGAGCGAGTTGGCGTAGGGATAGACTTGTTCGTAGATGGCGACGTTGTTCGGTTCCGTGCCGTTGATGAGGAGGGCCCGCACACCGGCAGGCAGCGGGCCCATGTCGGTGTAGCCGATTCCCTTGGGGTCTTCGGCCACCGCGGCCTCGATCGCGGCGTAGTCCGGCAAGGCCCGGGCCGAGCCGGCATACTCGTCGCCGCGCATGGCCAAGTCCTGAAAGCCCGCCCGGGCACCTGTTTTCTTGTCGAGAATGTAGACGTTAACCCGCTGTTCGGGGCCGCGAACTTTGCTCCAGTCGGTGGTCTTTCCGTTGAAGAGCGCGCGGACTTGCGCGGGTTTGAGATTTTTGACCGGGTTGGCGGCGTTGACGATGACTGTGACGCCGTAGCTGCCGATGTTTTGCGGCAGGAGTCTGGCCCCGGCATTTTTGGCGGCGCGGATTTCCCCGCTGTCGGCCGGACGCGAAGTGGGTGCCACATCCGCTCGGCCGGCGATCAGCGCAGTGAGGCCTTCGGCAGAGCCGGGACGCTGGAGGGTGACTTCGGTTGCGGGATATTGTCGCTCGAAACCGGAGACAAGGAGCGGTCCGAGTTTTTCTCCGAATGTGTTGGAGCCGGTGATGCGCAGATCGTCCGCATGGGCTGAGGCGACGCCGACAAGGAGAGCCAGGGAAAGATGGAGGCTTTTCATGGTTGTGCCGTTTGGTTTGCCATCATGCGTTCGTGTTTGCGCATGACGAGGAGCATGGAAATTCCGCCGAGCACACCGAAGCCGGCCATGATGATATACCAGAAGAGCCATCCGTATTCGGCCTTGGTCGCGTCGAGGACACGCCCGGTTATGAAGAGGGAGATTGCCGCGCCGTAGTATTGGAATGAATCGATGACTCCGGAAGCGAACCCGGCCATTTTCTTGCCGCCGATGTCCATGGGCGCGGCGGCACCGACGATCGAGTGGGTCGAATTGGCGGTGAGTGAGATCACGATGAGAATGATGCAGCCGGTCAAGATTCCCGCGGGAGTGGGGCCGACGAGGCCCTTGATCAGCAGGAAAGCGGCAATAGTGATGACCGCGGCTTCGAGGAAGTAGAGGAACATGGCCACGGGAGAGCGGTGGCCGCTGCAGAATTTGTCGGAGAACCAGCCCGAGGCGAGCGAGCCCGCGACGGCCGCCATGGGCATCGCGGCGAGGGTCCAGGCCACGGTCGCGGGGATGTTCGTCTTCATGTCCATGCCAAGCTGCTCCTGGAAGTAGAGGATGGAAAGCTGGTCCGAGCTGGTGCGCACCGCGCCGGTGCAGGCGTAGGCACAGGCGTAAAACCAGACGAGCGGATGGGTGAAGATTGTCTTGAAGGATTCCTTGAGCGACACGGTGACGCCGGCGGAGTTGTCGATTTCGTCTTCGATGACACCGGGGAACCCCGCTTCGTCCGGCGATTGCTTCGCGGCGAAAGACATGAAGATGGCGACGACGAGAGTGACGGCCGGGGGGATGATGAAGAGCCAGCGCCATTGGCCCGGGGCAATGACGAGAATGCCGAGCGAGATGCCGTTCAGGATGGCGGGTGAAAGTTTCGAGCTGACCACCTGCCCGAGTTGGATCATGAAGCCGAAAATGCCGGCGAAGGTGCCGCGTTCGTTGCGCTTGAACCACGCGGCGTTGATTTTGATCATGCCGGGCGCGCCGAAGGACTGGAACCATCCGTTGACCAGCCAGACAAGCGCGATGGCGCCGAACGCAGGGTCGATGACATCACTGCGGAAAACGAATTTCGCCGCGGCGGCCAGCGCGCCGCCGACGACGACAAGCGGGAGAAGGCCCATGGCCAGATTGACAAGGATCGTCCCGAAGGCGCCGATCTGCATGGAGCGTTTGCCGCCGATGCGGTCGCTGAGGAGGCCGTTGACCAGCTGGCCTGTGCCGTAGGTCAGCGACCAGATGGCGAGCATGTCGGCGATTTGGGTGGTGGTGAACCCGAACTCGTCCTGCATGCCGGGCGTGGCGAAGCGGAAATTGTAGCGGCACATGTAGTAGGCCGCATACATGAGACCAAGCGAACCCCAGTTGAGGCCGCGGCGGGCGCGAAAGCCCGGGGGATAGGTGTGCTTGGCCATGCTCAGACGCTGTTGCGAGGGTGGGAACCGTGCCGGATCGCGTCAATCCGAATGTTGCCTGTCGGTCGCTATTCCGCGCGGCAGCCGGCGGTCCAGAGAGTGTCGCCGAATTCGGCTTTTGCCTCGGCAGCAAGCTGGTCCGTCCCGCGCGGATCACGCAGGACGGCGAACATGCATGAACCCGATCCCGTCATGCCGGCTGCGGCCACGAGCGAATGATCGAGCAACCATTCCTTGATCACCGGCAGGAGAAGGTATTTGTGGAAGACCGCGCCCTCCAGGTCGTTGAAAATCTCCACACCGTCGTGCAACTGGGGCGCGGTCCACTCCGCGGGACAAAACTTTTTCTCCGCGTGCGCCGCATAAGCCCACGCCGTCGGGACGGGGAAAGGCGGCTTGAGCAGGAGCAGATCGAGCGGAGCGGGGAGCGGGCGCGCTTCGAGGATTTCACCGCGTCCGCGCGCCATGGCCGCTTCGCCGCGGATGAAGAACGGGACATCCGACCCGAGTTCCGCCCCGAGGTTTTCCAGCGCGGGTGCCTCGAGCGGACGGCCGCACAGCTCATTGAGCGCCTTGAGCACGGCGGCGGCGTCGCTGCTGCCGCCGCCGAGACCGGCACCGTGGGGAATGCGTTTGTGCAATTCGATGCGCGCGCCGCCTCCCTTTTTTGTCTCGCGCAGAAAAATGTCCGCCGCACGCCACGCGAGATTTCCCGAGCCGTTGTCCAACTCCGGATCGCTGCAAGTCAGCACGATGCCCGGCGCGTCCGTCAACCCGACACGAAGCTCGTCGGCCAGCGTCAACGGCACCATCCATGTCTCGATGTCGTGGTAGCCGGTCGCCTCATTTCGCCCGACCACACGCAGGTTGAGATTGATTTTGGCCGGCGCGGCGACTTGCATGCATGGCATGATTCACGGCACAGGCGGCGGCGGCAAAGCGGAAATTATCGTGGCTCTCGACGAACCTTCGCTGGATGACGCCAGGCGTCTGATGGACCGGCTTGCCGGACGCGCGAAGTTCTACAAGGTCGGGCTGCAACTTTTCACCGCGGCGGGATCCGCGGCGGTGGAGGAGGTGAAGCGGCATGGCGCGCGAGTGTTTCTCGACCTCAAGCTCCATGACATACCGAACACAGTCGGTTCCGCGGTCCGCTCCGCGCGCGATCTCGGTGTGGATCTTTGCACGATCCATCTCAGCGGCGGTCCGGAGATGTGCGCCGCAGCGGTTTCGGAAGCGGGTGATGAGTTGAGGATTCTCGGTGTCACGGTGCTCACCAGTTCCAACCAAGCGACGCTCGAGGAGTGCGGGGTGCATGGAAGTGTGGGCGAGCAGGTGGTCCGTCTGGCAAAAATGGGATATGCTGCGGGAGTGCGCGGTTTTGTCGCCAGCGCGCTTGAATTGCCGCTCCTGCGCGCCGAACTCGGCAAGGATCCGCTGCTGGTTATCCCCGGCGTGCGGCCAGCGGGGACGGAAGTTGGCGACCAAAAACGCACCGCTACCCCGGCCGAGGTGGTGCGCGGCGGAGCGACGCACTTGGTCGTGGGGCGTCCAATCTCGCGGGCCGGGAACCCGGCGGAGGCGTTTGACGGGATTTTGCGGGAAATCCTTGGTTGATGTTCATTTAAACTAAACTAGACTAAGTCTAGTGTATGAAGGTCTTAAACATACATCAGGCCAAAACCCATCTATCCCGCCTCATTGAGGAGGCTTTGGAGGGCGAGACGGTAGTGGTTGCCAAGGCCGGAAAGCCGATGGTCCAACTGGTGCCCGTCGCCGCAGCGGTTGGCGACCGCCCGCTTGGTCTCCTTGCCGGCAAGGCCAAAGAGTCCGCGGATTGCTGGTCTCCGGACGAAGAGGTGGAGCAGTGGTTCTACGGCGAGGATAAGGCCGGCGCGCCGCGGGTCGCGGAGTAAGTCGGTGAGATTGTTGCTCGACTCCCACGCGCTGCTCTGGGCTCTGACCGCTCCGGAAAAATTGTCGGCGGACGCCGCTCGGGAGATCGCCGCGGCTGCGAACAATGTCTGGTTCAGTCCTGCCTCGGTCTGGGAACTGGAGATCAAACGCGCTCAAGGCAAACTTGATTTGCCGCACAGCTGGCTCAACGCCGTGGAGCGTTCGAGATTTGCCGAGCTACCAATCCGCAGCAGCCACACGACAATCGCTGGACGCTTGCCTTGGCACCATCGTGACCCCTTCGACCGCATGCTCATCGCACAGGCGTTGGTGGAAGACCTGCGCTTGGTGACGCGTGATCGCTTGTCTGCGGCGTACGGCGTGAAGATGCTCGAAGCCTGACGGATCTCAGTCGCGGAAGTTCGTGTAGTCGAGCGAGACGCCGAAATCTTTGGCGCGCAGGGCGGCGATCGCCTCCTGCAGGTCGTCGCGTTTTTTGCCGGTCACGCGGATTTGGCGGTCTTGCAGCGTCGATTGGATTTTCAGTCCGGACGCTTTGAGGAACTTGGAAATTTCTTTCGCTTTGTCGCCTTCCAGCCCTTGCTTGAAAACGAACAACTGCCTCGCGTGGCCGAGCGGAGAGATATCCGGATCTTTTTGGTCCACGTTGCGCAGGTCGATGTTGCGCTTGGCGAGTTTGGACACCGCGATTTCACGCAGTCCTTTGAGGCGCGAGGCATCTTCGGCGGTGAGGCGCAGGTTGCCGTCCTTTTCGATTTCCATTTTGGCCTCGGAGCCTTTGAAGTCGAAACGGCTGGCCAGCTCCCGGCGGGCTTGGTCCACGGCGTTGAGGATTTCCTGGCGATCCACTTCGGAAACGATGTCGAATGAGGGCATAAGTTTTTATTTCTGGTGGGGGCGCACGGACTCGAACCGTGAACCAAGCGATTATGAGCCGCCTGCTCTAACCATTGAGCTACACCCCCGGTTCGGAGGGAAGGATGAAGGCGGAGACCTGAAACTTGAAGAAAAATGTCCGGCGAACTTGCTCACCAAATATTCCAGACAGCTGCGCTCAATGCGGCGCCGATGAGGGCGTTGAGGGCGAGACCTTCGACGAAGTAGGGATAGACCATCAGAGCGATGCCGAGCAGGAGGCAGATCACGTTGCCTTCGCGTTTGCCGCGACGGAAGGCGGCCAATCCCGCCGCGCTGAAGACGATGATGACGAAAAACGTCGAGGGATCGGGCATGGGAGGGGAAGGTTCCGGCGGTTATAAACCGCCGCTACATCGCTACAACTCGAGGAAGTTTTTCAGCAGGCGTTTGCCTTCGGAGGTGAGGATGGATTCGGGATGGAACTGCACTCCGTGGACGGGGAGCGTCTTGTGCTGCAGGCCCATGATTTCGCCTTCGGCGGTTTCGGCTGTGATTTCGAGAACGTCGGGCAGGGTGTCGCGCTTGACGATGAGAGAGTGGTAGCGGGTGGCTTCGAACGGGGACGGGAGATCTTTGAAGACACCTTTTCCGGTGTGGATGATCGGCGAGGTTTTGCCGTGCATGAGGCGGTCGGCGCGGACGACTTGTCCGCCGTAGACTTCGCCGATGCATTGGTGTCCGAGACAGACGCCGAGAACAGGCAGACGCTGGCCGAAAGTTTTGACCACTTCGTTGCTGATGCCGGCTTCGGAGGGCGTGCAGGGGCCGGGAGAGACGACGATTTTTTCCGGTCCGAGTTTTTCGATCTCGGCCACGGTGATGCAATTGTTGCGCACGACGCGGAGATCCGCCCCCAGCTCGCCGAAATACTGGACGAGATTGTAGGTGAAGCTGTCGTAGTTATCGAGGACGAGGATCATGACGGGTCGGCGGTGCGGGCGCGTTCGATGGCGCGGATGACACCCATGGCTTTGTTGATGGTCTCTTGATACTCGCCCTGCGGGGTGCTGTCCGCAACCACGCCCGCGCCGGCCTGCACGTAAGCGGTGCCGTCTTTGAGCAGCACGGTGCGCAGGGCGATGCAGGAATTGAGATTTCCATCGTAGCCGAAATAGCCGACGGCGCCCGAGTAGCTGCAGCGTTTGCTTTGCTCGAATTCGTTGATGATCTGCATGGCCCGGACCTTCGGCGCTCCCGAGACGGTTCCCGCGGGGAAGGTGGCGCGCATGACGTCGAACGTGCTGTGGCCGGGTGAAAGCGTTCCGACGACGTTCGAGACGATATGCATGACGTGGCTGTAGCGCTCGATGGTCATGAAATCGGTGACGCGCACCGATTTGTATTCCGCGATGCGCCCGACGTCGTTGCGGGCCAGATCGACGAGCATGAGGTGTTCCGCGCGTTCCTTCGGGTCGGCGAGGAGTTTTTCCGCGTTGGCATCGTCCTCCTGCGGCGTGGCGCCGCGGCGGATCGTTCCCGCGATCGGTCGGATCTGGATTTCTCCTTCGTCGACGCGGACGTGGACTTCGGGCGAGCTGCCAACCAGATGGAACCCGGGGCAGCGCAGGAGAAACATGTAGGGGGAGGGGTTGACGTGGCGCAGGGCGCGGTAAAGATCGAGCGGCGATCCGGTGTAGGGTGTGGCGAAGCGCTGCGAGAGAACGACCTGGAAGACGTCGCCGGCGCGGATGTATTGCTGGGCCCACTCGACCATTTCGAGATAGTGGGATTCGGTTGTGTTGGAAACCACCTCGCCGGGCTCGCTGGCGTCGCCGGTCGTTTCCGGCGTCAAGTCCGCCGGCTTGGCCAATTGTTCCTCCAGACCGTGCAACTTGACGCAGGCTTTGGCGTAGGCTGCGGCGGGATCGCCGTCCGGGTAGGCGTTGACGATGAGTTTCAGCTTTTGCGTGACGTGATCGAAGACGAGGACGCGGTCGGTCGTGAAAAAATAGAGGTCGGGGAGCCCGAGTTCGTCCTTGGGCGGCGCGGAAACGGTCGGCTCGAAGTATCGGACCGCGTCATAGGAAAGATACCCCACGCATCCCCCGGGAAAATGGAGCGATCCGGCGGGTGCACGCAGTCCGGACATTTCCTTCTCCAGTTCGGCGAGGGGGTCGGCGGCGCGTCCGGACCGGATGAGTTCCCCGTCGCGTTTGATGTCGAATCGGTCTCCGCGGGCGATGAACTCGCGTTCCGCGCCGCTGCCGAGGATCGAGTAGCGTCCGCTCTTCTGGTCCTGCTCGGCGGACTCGAAGAGAAACGCGGGTTCATCGCCGGCTATTTTGGCGAAGGCGGTGACGGGGGTTTCCGCATCGGTGTCGACCTCGGTCCATACGGGCACGACGCCGTGGTGGGCGGCAAGGCGTGCGAATTCTTCGGCGGACGGATGGATCTCGGTCGACGGCATGAAGGACGAGAAGTTAGCGGCCCGCTGGGCCAGCGGGCCCTACCGGCAGAAGAGCGAGTAATAGAGCAGCGGACGGCATGTGTGGCGACGCGGAGGAATCTAAATGGTCGCGGGTGGCGGGTAACGGGAAAAATTATCCGCGGCGGTTGAAAGCGGCGGCGGTGCGGGCGGCTTCGCGTTCGGCGACCTGACGTTTCAGATCCTGCCGTTTGTCCGGGGCTTTTTTGCCCTTGGCGACGCCGATCTCGACTTTGACGTGATGTTTTTTCCAGTAGAGGCGAAGTGCGGGGAGGGCGCAGCCTTGCAGTTCGACGGCTTCGCGGAGCTTGAGAAGTTCGTGGCGATGGACGAGCAGGCGGCGCGGGCGTTTGGCCTCGTGCTGTTCGTGGCTGGCGCGCTCGTAGGGCTGGATATCGAGCCCGTGGAGGAAGAGTTCGCCTTTCTCCAAGCGCGCGAAAGCGCTGGTCATGTTGGCCAGGCCGAGGCGGATGGATTTCACCTCGGTGCCGCGCAAGGCGAGGCCGGCCTCGAAGGATTCGAGGATGTGGTAGCTGTGCCGCGCCTTGCGATTGGTGACGATGTCTGTGCCCATGGCGGGCCTTTCCCCGGCGCGGCGCCGGACGGCCTCAGGCCGCGGCTTGGGCCGGACGCGCGGAAATCTTGCCCTCGCCGATTTCCTTCAGCGCGATGTCGATGAAGCCCATGCCCGGATCGACCTCGACGAGCGGACGGCTGGAAGCATTGAGTTGGCGCACGCGGCGCGAGACGAGGTTGACGAGAACCTTGTCGTTTCCAACGGATTCGCGGGCTTTTTCGAGAAACATGGGATTCATTTGGTTGAAGTTTTCATGGCTGATCGACGGTGCGCCGCCAGTGACCCTGAAGAATAGGAGGGGGGCCAAGGGGATGTCAATCTTCTCGTGGCGGGTTTGACAAAAGAGGCGGGCGCTGTCAGAGATACTCCCTCAAGCGATCGGCGGGGTAGCCAAGTGGTAAGGCAGGGCTCTGCAAAAGCCCTATGCGTCGGTTCGATTCCGACCCTCGCCTCGTTCCTCCTCAAGGGTTGAGATAAATCCCCATCGCGCCCGTATCGGGGGTGTTCATGGCGCGGCGCACGGCGGCGGCGATTTCCGTGTTGTCTCCGCCGTCGAAGGTCAGCGTGAGCAGACCGCGGCGGAATTCGGCGCGTGGTTTGGCTGGAGCACCGGCCAAGTTGGCCCTCACGGCGGCGAGCACGCCGGCTTGGCGAAAAATAGGCACGGGTTGCCGCGCGCCGGGCGTGCCGCGGTTGACTATCAAAGTCCGGCCCGGATCGACCCATGTGGCGCCGCTGCCGATCAAGCCCGGCAAATCCGAGCGCGCCGGCGCGGATGGCGTCGCAGGGCGGGCTGCCGGGCGCGGAGTAGAGCGCGGCTTTGTTTTGGCCAGGACGGGAGCCGGCGTCGGGGCGGGCTTCGGTGCCGGAGCCACGGAAGCGGGCGTGGAAGGAGCGGGTTTTTCCCGGGCGGTGGTGCAACCGGCCAGCGCGAGCGCCGCGCCCATGCAACCGAGGAGAACCTTGCGTGCCATCGCCGGGACCTTATCATGCGCGCTATGTCGAAACCAGCAGTGCGTGCGCTCCGGCGGACCGGCCGTGCTTTTTGCTTCGCGGGCATTCTTTTGTCGGGCGGGTGCGACCTGCTGACCATCTCGCAGTCGGGCCGCGGCATCCGCGACGGGAACGATGCCGTCCTGCGCGGCGAATTCCAAAAAGCGGTGCAGCATTACGAATCGGCGCTGGACGGAACTCTGCTCACTGCGGAGGCGCACTACCGGCTCGGGTTGGTCTACGAGGACAAGTTGAAGAACGAGGTGGCGGCCTTGCACCATTTCGAGCGTTATCTCGAGTTGGCGCCGCAGGGGCAGTTCTCCACCGACGTGCGCGGTTATGTCGACCGGTTGCGTTTGGTCATCGTTTCCCAGCTGGCCGAGGGAACGGTCGTGCCGGCGCGCGAGGCCGCGCGGTTGAAGAACGAGAATCTCGAGCTGCGCCAGGAAAATGCCGAACTGCGCGACCAGCAGTCCAAAGCCAAATCGACCGCGGGACGTCCCGTGCCCGCGGCGACGCCGGCCCAGCGCCCCGCCCTGACCGCTTTGCCGGAGGCCGGCCCGCCGGCTCTGCCGGCCGGGGCCACGCCTGAACCGGAGGTGCGCCGCGCGCTGCCGCTCTCCGCTCCTCAACCGGTCGCACCCGCGTCCGTTGCTGCGCCGGCAGCGGCTGTCCCGACGCCGGCGCCCACACCCTCCGCGCCGCAGTCGCACACCGTGGTGAGCGGCGACACGCTTTCCAAGATTTCGCGCAAATACTACGGCAACTCCGCCGATTGGCAGAAGATTGCCGAAGCGAACAAGGCGATCCTGCCCGACCCGACCAAGCTCAAGGTGGGAATGGTGCTGACCATACCTTGACCCGCTCTTGGCGGGAGTTGGCAGTGTTCAGTTTTCCGTGCTTGGTGAGTTCTTCGAGGGGAGCGCGCGCAACGGTAATACCAAGTCTCAAAAGGTTGTAGACTTTGGTCGTGGGGTGGATCGTGATGGTCCCTATCGCGATTTGCATTGAGAAATATCGCGCCGAAGCGAAGCGGAGATGGCCCATAGTCCCTGAACCCGCGAGGCGGCGGAGGTGGTTTGGGAGTAACTGGGGTTACCGTCCCTGCAAGAGGGAAGAGCACCGACGCTCATAGAGCGCCGCTACACCTCGACTAAAAATTGTAGCGGCGCGTCAGCCGAGGCTTGGCGAGACAGGCTGAAGCAAAGCGAAGCCAACTGATATGACCGTCGCTGCCTGAAAACACTTCGAGTTACTCGGGAGGCAAACGGCGCGAGCCAACTTTCCAATCGTCCAAGAACTTGGGGGGTGTTGGTATAAGAAAAAAGCGGCGGTCTTTCGACCGCCGCTTGGTCTTTTCCCGAATGTCGGGGCAGATCAGTTGTATTTCACGGGGCAGCCGTAAGCCGTGGTTGTCGGCTCGGAAACCGGTTTGCCGGCCATGGCTTCGTCGAGGGCCTGCTTCACGTAATTTTTCGCGCCCGCGATGTCGGCGGCATCGACCGATTTCTTGTCGTCGATCGCGCCCATATAAATCAGCGTGCCTTCGGGATCGACGACGAACAGGTGGGGCGTGACTTTCGCCTCATAGAGGCGGCCGACGGTGCCGTCTTCGTCGAGTAGGACTGCGGTGGCGGCGGAGCCTTTTTCCTCTTTGGTTTTGTTCGTCTCTTCCGCGCTCATGTGTCCCTGTTTGCCGGGAGCGGAGGAGGCGATGGAGAGCCAGACGACATCTTTCCCCGTGAATTCCTTCTGCAGCTTCTGCATGTTGCCGCTGCCGTAGTGCTTCACGACAAAGGGGCAGCCGTGGTTGAGCCATTCGAGGACGACGAACTTTCCTTTGAAGTCCGAGAGCTTGTGCGATTTGCCGTTCGAGTCGGTGAGGGTGAACTCGGGGGCGGGTTGTCCGGTTTGCGGCGCGGCGATGACCGTGCCGATGATGGTGGCGAGAACGAATGCGGTGGTTGCGATGTTTTTCATAAATTCAAGGTTGTGCGTCGACGGTGCGGAGAACGATTTGCTCGGTCAACAACTCCGGCAACACGATCGGATCGTTCGCGCGTCCCGGCGGGTAGAAGAGGTAAAACGGAACACCGACCCTGTCAAACTGCGCCAGCTTGCGCGTGATCTCGGGATTACTGTTGGTCCAATCGGCCAGCATGGGGACTATCCCTAACTTGGAGAAGGTCTCGCGCACAGCCGGCGTTTCGATCGCTGTGCGCATGTTGAACTTGCACGTGATGCACCAGTCCGCGGTGAAATCGACAAAAACGGATTTGCCCTCGGCGAGCAGTCTTTGCAGTTCCGCTTCGGAGTAGGGGACCCACGGAATGCCCTCGGCCTGCATGGTCGCTTGTTTTTGCGGGGCCGAGGCCGCGCTGCGGGCAAAAAGATTTCCGGCGAAATAGCCGAGCCCGATGAGGAGCGACAAAGCAATGCCTGCTGCCGCGATAGTTTTCGCGCGCGCCGAAGAGAGTGGTCCGAGGAACGCGCCGTAAAGCCACGCCGCCAAACCGAGGAACAAATAGGCCGCGCTTGCCCAGATGACTGCGTCCGTTCCGCGTTGTTGTCCGATCACGTAGAGGAGCCAGAGGAGCGTCGCGATGAGCGGAAAGCCCATGAACTGCTTGAGTCGCTCCATCCATGCCCCGGGTTTTGGCAAAAACTTCATCCACCCGGGTTGGGCCGAGAGCAGCACATAAGGCAGTGCCATGCCCGCGGCCACGGCGGCGAAGACGGCAAAAATGACCGCGGCGCTTTGGCTGAACGCGAACCCCAGCGCGGTGCCGAGGAAGGGCGCGGTGCAAGGCGTGGCCAGCAGCGTGGCGAGGACGCCTTGGGCAAACGATCCGGCCAAGCCGCCGTGGCTTCCGGCTTCCGCGATGCTTTGGGACGCGCGTCCGGGCAGCACGATTTCGAAGACACCGAAAAGATTCAGGGCGAAGACGAAAATGACCGCGCCGATGACGAAGTTGAACCACGGGTTCTGGAACTGGAACGCCCATGTCACCTCGTGGCCGGCGGACTTCAGTGCGACGATCACCGCGGCAAGTCCGAGGAACCAGACGAAGATACCGGCGGTGAAAGCGAGTCCGTGCTTGAGGATCTGCGCGCGCGAGTCGCCGGCCTGCCGCATGAAACCGAAAATTTTCAGCGAGATGACCGGCAAGACGCACGGCATGAGGTTGAGGATGAATCCGCCGATGAGGCCGAGAAGCAGATAGCCGAGCAGTCCGCGCGCCGCGCTCTTCTTGGGTTGTGCGGAGAGTTCCGTGTTTTGCCGGCTCGAGACGATCCAGCCGCGCCGATCGCCGTTTTCCAAAACGATGACGCCTTCCACCGGGGGCGATCCCTCCACCGGCACGGCGATGTCGGCCGCGCCGTCGGCAATCTGCACGGAAGCGGTGTGGCCGACGGGCGCTTTTTCGTTGGCGTAGGGATAAAAATCGGCGCGGGCCGCGTCCTCGATTCCGCTCAGCGAGAGATTCCATCCGGTCGCCGTGCGCACCCATGCCACACCGAAGGGCGGCGGGGACATGCTCGGCGACTCGGCAGCGAATCTGGCAAAGATCTCCGCATTGGCCGGCGCCGCTTCGGGCGAAACAGGCAGGACCAACTCGAGTTCCGCCGCGCCCGGAATGCAAATTTGCTCGCAGACCAACCACTTGGGTTTGGATCGGAAGGTGATGGATTCACCGTCGAGATTCTGCGGTGCCGTGACTTCCGCGACGAGCAGTGTCTCGTTCTTGTAGGCGTAGACCTCGATGTTGCCCGGTTCCGTGATGCGCTTGGGCAACGGCCATTGCAGCGAGCCAATCTTGAAATTTTCCGGCAAATCCCAACCCGCCTCGGTGGCGATGCCGGAGTCGCCGGGATTTTTCCAGTAAACATGCCATCCCGGCGCGACTTTGAGATGAAGGCCGAGACGAAAAGATTTGCCCGGAATGATGGAAGTCGTGTCCGCGACCAGGCTGGCTTCGACCAGTTTGCGTCCTTGGTAGAGCTGCGCCTCTGCCATCGGTGCAGCAAGCACCGCAAACAGGGCCAAAAGCAGAATTCGCATGGAACCAGGTTAGCAGGCTGGGATCGCCAGGGCAAAGTCGCGGTCGGCTATGGTGGCCCAATTCCCGGTTCTGCGGCCCGATGCGCCGCAAGCT
>JAFMJK010000270.1 GCA_017853515.1 Chthoniobacterales bacterium
TTTTTTGTCCCATAAAAACAGCAGACAAAAGAAAACCGCCCGAAGGCGGTTGCGGTTTGCACTCGGGCGTTAGGCCCCGCGAATCCGCGCCGCGCAGCCATCGCACCCGTCCTGCGGCCCAGCTTCAAAGTCGTTGCGCGGGTAAGCCTCGTCCCAACTGCACGCTTCTTCTTCGCACAGCTTGGCGCACCGCTCGCGCTCGTTGCGCACAGCCTGTGGCAGTGCGGCAAGCGCGTCTGCAAGATCGGCGCAAAGATGTTCAATGGCCTCCGCCGCCTCTGCGTACAGCGTCAGCGTGGGCGTAGCGGCATCTTTCCAGTTCTCAGCTCCTTGGCTGCCAGTTTCCATCGCCCTGCAATTGCTGTATCTGTGCAGCACTTCCCAGAGATTCGGCGGAGTCCAGCCTTCTGGCTTCAGAATCTTGCCATCCGCTCGCCGTTTGATAGTTCCATCCGCTCCAACCTTGCGCATGTTGCTGCGGTGAACTTCAAGGAAAGCCTCTTTAAGCGGGATATCGAACATGTAAGCTGCTTGGCAGAGGACATAGATCGAATCCACAATTCCATCTGCGAACTCTGTTAAGTTTTCGAGTGAGCCACTTGCAAGGTAGGCGGTGGCAGCCCGCATTGTCTCATCGTGCTCCTCAATTACATGGTCAAGTGCACGAACTAGGTGCTTGCGATCTAACGGTGAATTGAGATCTCCTTTCGGAATGCTGAATGCCCGTGCGAACTGGACGTAATAGTCCATGAAGTCGTGAGCGTAATTCAGTGGAAGTCTGGAATTGGGCTGTCCTTTAGATTCTTGCATGTTCAAACTCCTTCAGTAGTTCCATGTTGACGTAAAGTTGCTGATTCGAGATCATCTTCCGCACAATCATGTAGCCCCCACCACTGACTGTGCCTTTATTGGTTACGTACTGCACCTTCCCCGCAGTCTGCAGTCCTGCCATGATCCTCACTAGATCTTCCTGCCGATCCAGATTGCTGCTGACTTGGCAGTACAAATCTGGCAATCCGATTGGTCCCTTGCTCACATTGTGAGTGAGATAGTTCAGCAGCATCTGCTGGACATCTGCATTCTTTGCCTTGCCAAACTCTCCAAGAGCTTTCGGCATGAAGTGCTCAGTATAGCTCAGGATGGTGTTTGCAAGAACTACGTCTTCCAGCTCGATTGTCATGCTCAGGCGCGCTGCGGCACATAGAATGCAGAGCTTCATCAAGTGCGTGTAGCGCCGCGTTGAGTAGCTGCTAAGTCTGGCATCTGGCAGTCCGTCAAAAGTATTGTAGAGAACGGTGAGGACTTCCTTTGCCTTCCCACTCAGCTGCATTGGCCCATTCATCCTGGCCTTGATTGTCTGCAGTGCACGGATCAGTGTCTGCTCTCGCTCTTGAGACGGCGGCTCTGGAAATGCAATCTTCTTTCCGCTTGGCTCACTGAAGACAAGGATAAGCCTGCTAATGAATCCTTGCCCGATCGCTGCAGGAGGGAACATCTCAGCAAAGTTGGTGTGAGTATTGCCGCCTAGCAGGTTGATCGTAGGCTGGAAGATGCTGACGCTTCTGGAGTTCTTCAGTCGCTGCTTGTACGCAGTGCTTTCATCGTCCCAGTCCCACAGCGCCCCAAGCATTGAGTGGAATTCGAGGTCACCGCAGCGCATGAAGTCATTGAACTCATCCGCAACAATGTAGGTTTCCCTAGGCTCAGAGCCCAGCACACTCCCAAGCAGATTCTCCATCACCAGCTTTTCGCTGACCTGGCTGTCACTGCTCTCCTCCACGCCTTCCAAGTCAAGCAGGAACTTCTCCTTGCTAGTCTTCTCAGCTGCAAACTTGTCATAGCCCGCCTTGCTGAGAAGTTTCCGCGCAGTCTTGATGGCAGTGGATTTTCGGGCGCCGGGCTCCGCAATCAGCATCACGAACTGATTGGGGAAGATTCTAAACGATCCGAATGGAATCCACACCTGGCGCCCCAGCAGCGCCCCCAGGGAAGAGAGCAGACTCCACCGGTGAAAGATCACAGGCGGTTCTGTGTCTCTCACGTAGTCGAAATACAGATCGAACAAGCTGGGAGTGGAAGTTGCTATTGTCATTTGAGCATTGCCCAGTGGGTTTTACCTGCCGAAATATCGGGAGGAATGACCATTGTCCTAGTCACGCCCTTGATATCCTTGACAGGAACTGGATGTCGCATCATGTCGCATACGATCTGAGGAGTATCTTCCCCCTTGTATGCGTACAGAATGCTGTCATGGATCTGTGCTTTCAGTCGAAGCTTTCCTTGCAGTGAACCATAGACACTCTCGCGCCAGATGTTGTAGAAGACTCTGTTGATGATGCCCACACTGAGACACTGGGGCCCGTGCGCAACTGCTGCATTCAAAGCTGGCTTGCTCGCTGTTGGATCGCTGAAGAAGTAGCGAGTCCACCCAAGCGGGCTTGTCAACTTCTTGGTCATGACGATTGTGCGTTTCAGCCATTCTTGCAAA
Source organism: Chthoniobacterales bacterium (assembly GCA_017853515.1). Taxonomy (GTDB): domain Bacteria; phylum Verrucomicrobiota; class Verrucomicrobiia; order Chthoniobacterales; family JACTMZ01; genus JACTMZ01. Next base: position 2,489 of record JAFMJK010000270.1, read on the forward strand.
TCCTTCTTCACTTCTGGATAAGTGCGAGCGTATTGGTCAAGTAGATGCTGACAGACCTGCAGCAGCGGCATGGTGGCTGGAAGCTTCAGGACGCGACGGGCCTCACTTACGGCATTCGGTCCCATAGTTTCCAACATCACCTGCGCACCCATGTTGTAATTGGCGCCGTGATTGGTGCGCTTGCTCAGATCGCGGAGGGATTTGTTGAGAGTCTTTCCAGTAGCTTCGTCGTAAATGCTTTCGTAAGCCACTCCGAAGAAAGCTTGTGCGTTCCAAGCATGATAGTCATGCGGTCCCTCAACAAGATCGATAAGCGATCGACAGCCGCTAAGATATCCGACGCATCTTGCTTCTGACTGCGCAAAGTCATTTTCACCGAGGAGCCATCCATCGTCAGCTCTAAGGAAACGTTTGACTTCCTTTCCTCTAGGCATATTTTGAATCTGCAATCCGCACCAAAAGCTTGACTCAGTAGAAGCGAGTCGGCTGGTGTCAGTTCCAGCTGGATTGAGTTTGTAGTAGAGGCGGCCATTCCAGAATTTCTCCCACACAAGGTAGGTTGAAAGAAGCTTACGATACTCTCGCACCTTCTGAATCTCACCAAGAATCAGGGCGTTGAGAGGATGCGCAGAAGCTGCTGCTGTAAGGGCCTTATCGTCAGCGCTTTTGACTTCACCTTTCTTATCCGCGCATCCAAGAACCTTAAGCAACCGCTTGCATTGATCAGATGAGTTCGGGTTGAACTTTGCCCCGATCCAAGCAGACAGACGACTCTCATGCTTAGCCAGGATGGTTTCGATTTCCGTCTTGCTCGCATTGAATTCTTTCTCATCGACGCTCATCCCATCTGCCTCAACATGAAGGCACGGAAACACCAGCGGGAACTCCTGCAAATAGTTCTGCTTAGCCCACTCCGGTGCCTCAGTTATCAGGCTGCACCACGCATTCAGAGTGGCCCAGGTATCCCTGGCGTTGTACTCATAATGTGCGAGTAATCCACCAGACTTGCCATCGTCTTTCCAGAACCGCACGTATCGCAGAGCAAAGGCGGTGAGGTAGTCGAGGCGTTTGGGAAGTTCGGAATACCAGCTGTGGAACAGATGTTGTGTGTCGTAGAGCCAGTTGGTGCAAGGGCTACCGTACCGCAAGAAGTACAGATTATCATATAGACCATTTTGAAATACCTTTGGGGCTGGAAGTTGATTGAACTTTCGCATCCATTGTACCCCCCACATTGAGATGGTGGGAATTACAACGGCCAGCGAAGTGCCGTCAGGAAAGAGAGCACA
>JAFMJK010000206.1 GCA_017853515.1 Chthoniobacterales bacterium
GTCTCTTCTGGCTCCCATCGGACACACTCGTGCCCGACAAGTGCAGAGATTAGCAGAAAGGGAAGAAACAAGGGACGAGCGGCTCGCTCGTCCGCTCTCTTTCCAACGGACACGCGAGCCGCGTGTCCCTACCCTCAAAACCTTGTTCGATAGTCCAGATCCTTTTCTGGTTTGGTATAAGTCCCCCAACTCTCATCCCTCAACGATCAACTGCGGTTTGCGGCTTGTTTGAAAAAGGGCGGGTGGCCGTAAGCCGGATTTTGTCGTTCGCCGAAGCGACCGGGCGGCCATTTCTCTCGCTGCGCTCGCGCGCAACGCCCCGCTCGCGCGGGGTGCGACTAATACCCGGAATGTGTCCCGCTTGCGCGGGACGGCCGGGGCGGGCCGTCATTCCTGTTCTGTCTTGCACCGCACGGGGTTTGTCCTGCCATGACGATCACTCGTCACGCGGTGGGCTCTTACCCCGCCTTTTCAACCTTAGCCGCCTGGGCGGCCGGTATATTTTCTGCGACACTATCCGTGGCGGCGGACTTGCGTCCGTCGGCCCCGCGCTTGCGCGCGGCGTGCTGCCCCGAGGTGTCCGGACTTTCCTCTGCACGGGTAATCCGCACAGCGGCCGCCGGCCACCCGCCAAAACAAGGTTACACCCCCTCCCACGCGTCCGCAACCGGTGCTTTCCCTCCTTGGGGGGCTATCGCAGGCCTCTCTGCCAGCCCGATGGATGCCGCTGGCGGAAAATATCGTCAAAGCGACGCAGGGCGTCGTCCCGCGTGTAGCGACCGTTGATCACATTCGGCCAGTGGTCCACCTCTGCGCGCTGCGTAATGACCGGAATTTTTGGCGGCCCTAGCTCCACTGGAATTTTCCCCCAACCGAGAGCGAGCATGACAAGCACCCGGTGATTACCGCTTCCGATCGAGATCCGGTAGTCGCCCTCGCGGACAAAACAAAACCCCGTGGGATATCGCGCCAAAGACAAGTCCGGACGAAACCCGTCACGCGAGATCGAGTCATGGAGCCTGGCCAATCTGCGGAAGGTTATTTCGCCGAACGCTTCGCTCACTGGTCCGCCTTTGATGTGGCCGTGGATTTCGTCCGGGGAGAAGCCGAGATCGCGGGCAATCTCGCGAAATTCATGCCGCTGTAATCGGCCCGTTGGTGTGTTCTGGGCTTTGGGACGGACCGTTCTCCACGGCGGACCGGAGTCGCTCTCGTCTTTCGGCTGCCCCGGAGCAAACGGCTGCCAACAACGGTAAAAACCCTCGAGCGGTGATCCTTTGTAATTGCTGCATAGGCCGTCCGCATATTCGCGCAAAGTCGCGACGAAAGGGTTATCCGGGTCTGCCCCCCAAAAATTGAGCACTCGGAGTTTTTGGACCGGAACATCAATGATGAAAAGCCCATCGCCGGCGAGTCGGGCAGCATCGATCGGATTGTCGGTCACTGCCCGCAAATCTGTCGTGCGCCTTTTGTCCCTGCGCTTTGAAAAAATGGAGAGCATTGAGGGTCGGTTAAAGGCTGAGATGTTTATGATCCCGAGGCCTTAAGGAGATTCCGGTGGGGGCTCGCGCCTAATCCATGTCTCAACATTCTCTTTTGAGCCCGCGGGAGAAACCTTGATGGCATCCGAGCGAATATCTACGACTACATACTCAGTCTTAGCAAACCGAAAGCTGGCTCCCTTTGTGGTTGTAGTGGAACGGTTCTCGCCGTCTTGGCCATCGGGAAAAGCCGAGGTCGCCGAGGGAATCTCCCACTGGGCACCCCCTCTCAAGGAAACGCTCGACTGGCGCGCCTTGATTCTGTCCCGCTCGCTGTAGGCGTCCTCCAAAACAAGTTTTTCCGAAGATCCGGTGACACGCTGGAACGTCAACTGGAGAATACGAAAGTGAGGGACCTTGACAGGTCTTTTGATCTCCCTTCCGCGCGGAGAGGGAATAAGGCTGAAAGCTGAGTTTGAGACCTGAGTAAACAGTCAGCGGCCTCCGGCCGCATCAATCTAACTCAAGTTTCAGGTTTCAAACTTCAGCCTTCTCTCCCGCCTCCACCCACCGCCCGTGTTCTTTGATCAGATCAACCAAGCGCTCGACGGCTTCGGCCTCGGGAATGTTGAACTTCACCGCCTTCTTGCCGACGTAGAGGTTCACTTTGCCGGGGGCGCCGCCGACGTAGCCGAAATCGGCGTCGGCCATCTCGCCCGGTCCGTTGACGATGCAGCCCATGATGGCGAGTTTGACGCCTTTGAGGTGTTCGGTAGCCGCTTTGATCCGTGCCGTGGTCTCCTGCAAATTGAACAAAGTGCGCCCGCAACTCGGACACGCCACGTAATCTGTTTTGAAAATGCGCGCCCCGACCGCCTGGAGAATGTTGTACGAGAGGCGCAGCGTCTGGCCCGGGGCGTCCTCGGTGCGCAAGAGCACTGCATCGCCGATCCCGTCGCATAGCAGGGAGCCGAGCCGCGCGCTCGCGCCAAGCAAGGTGCGGACAAACGGCGTCTGCGCGTCGGGCTGCGGATCGAGCGAGTCTTTGAGCAAAATCGGATGACGCGCTTCGATCTTGGCCGCGAGGAGACGGAAGGCGGCAATGACCGGCAGATCGATTTTGTCCTTCACCGTGACGAGGCAAGGGTGCGGTTGCGCGCGCAGTTGCGCCACCGCGGCCGCATCGCGCGGATCAATTTCGACGACGGGCAGATCCTCGTGGACCAACTCCGGCTGGAAGTCCCCCAACCCGGACAATTTGTGCGCCACCGCGTCGTAATGTTTCCGCGTCACCACCACCCGCGGCACCTCGTCGCCCCCCACAGGGATCGCGTTGATGGTCAGTCTCTCGCTGCCCCGACGCGTGTAGGAAAAAGGATCGAAAGAAAGCTTTTCTCCGGCAGTCCACCCCTCGCAGTTGCCGGCAAAAAGCGTGACGAGTTCCTTTGCTACCGGGATCTCGTGCACGCTGTCCTCGGTCAGGCTGACCCGGATGGTGTCGCCGATCCCGTCGGCCAGCAGCGACCCGATGCCCACCGCGCTCTTGATGCGTCCGTCCTCGCCATCACCCGCCTCGGTGACCCCGAGATGGATCGGATAGTTCCAATCCGGCCCCTCGGCGGCCAGGCGCGAAACCAGCAGGCGGTAAGCGGCGATCATGACCTTCGGATTCGACGCCTTCATCGAGAAAACGAAGTCGTGATAGTTCATCTCCCGCGCGAGGCGGGCGAATTCCAGCGCACTCTCCACCATGCCGAGCGGCGTGTCGCCGTAGCGGTTCATGATGCGGTCGCTCAGCGAGCCGTGGTTCGTCCCGATCCGCATGGCGATACCGCGCTCCTGGCAAAGTTTGACCAGCGGCGCGAACTTCTCGCGGATGCGCCCGATTTCCTCCGCGTATTGGTCATCGGTGTATTCGCGCACCGCGAACTTCTTCGAATCGGCGTAGTTGCCCGGGTTGACCCGCACCTTCTCGACCCACTTGGCCGACTCAAGGGCGGCTTCGGGCTTGAAGTGGATGTCGGCGACCAGCGGGACATCGCACCCCTTCGACCGCAGTTCGTCGCGGATCGCTTCGAGATTCCGCGCATCTTTCACGGTAGGTGCGGTGATGCGCACGATTTCGCAACCCACATCGGCCAGGGCAATGGAGTCGCGCACGCAGGCCGCGGTATCCATCGTGTCGCAGGTCAGCATGGACTGCACCCGCACGGGGTTGTCCCCTCCGATTGCCACCTTCCCGACCTTGACTTCGCGGCTGCAACGGCGCTCCGGATAAAACGGAAGCGGAAGAAT
>JAFMJK010000022.1 GCA_017853515.1 Chthoniobacterales bacterium
CCCTACCAACAACGCTCTACCGATAAGTCCACGACCTTTTGGTGTTTGGTATGACACTTCTACTTTTGGCAAAAAGTCGAAGTGTCAGTTTATACAACTCTCCTACAGCAAGTTATACCAACGTCCCCATGCTTTTGGACTTTGCAGATCGCTTGGCAGGGGCGGCTGGCCCAGCCGGACGCACGCTTTCCAAAACACAGTCAGCGGACCGCTGGGCTTCTGCTCGTAGAGCCATACAGCTCGGAGAGGCCAGAGTTCCCTGCCGGGTCAAATAGCACTGAAGTCCACAGGCTTCAGGCCATTGGTACTACTCGAATTCTACGCGCTTAGAAGCGGAGGGCGGCAGAGAGGCGCTTCTCGACCAAACCCTCGATGTGGCCGCGGAGTTGGGCGTCCGGCAGGCGGTCGAGGACAGTATTGAAGAAGCCCATGACGAGGAGTTGCCGCGCGGCGTCGGGACGGATGCCTCTCGCCTCGAGATAGAAGATCTCCCGGTCGTCCACTTGAGCGGTGGTCGCGCCATGGGTGCACCGGACATCGTCCGCTTCGATCTCCAAACCGGGCATGCTGTTGGCTTCGGCGTCGTCGCTCAGGACGATGTTGCGGACCTTCTGATAGGCGTCTGTTTTGTGCGCGCCGGGTTCGACACGGATGACCCCGGAGAAAATGGTGCGGCCTTTGCCGGTCAGCGCGTTTTGGTAAAGCAGGTCGCTCGTCGCGTTGGGCTTGGCGTGATCCTGGAAAGTTCGCTGGTCGATCATTTGTTCATCCGAGGCAATGTTGACCGAGAGCATGTCGCTGCGGGCGCCTTCGGCCACCATGCGGCTGTAGTTCTCGTTGCGGACAAATTTGCCGCCGAGATTCACCTGCATGCCGAGGCAGGAAGCATCGCGTCCGACGGTGGTGGAGTTGAGATGGAATGCGGTGGCGGAGGGGCTCCATTGCTGCACGCCGACGTAATTCAATTTGGCGCCGTCCTCGACCACGAGGTCATTGACCCCGCAAGCGAGCGCCGGCGCGTCATCCGCGCTGCGGAAGCAATCGACGACGGTCGCACTGCTGTGACGTTCGCAAACCACCAGCGTGTGCGGGAAGACGGCAGAGTTCGCACCCTCAACCCAATGGAAAATCTCGATCGGTTTCTCCACGACCAGATCCTTGGGCACGCGGATGAATACGCCGGCGACGGGCCCCGAGCGGTGCAGCGCGGCATATTTGGCCGAGCCGAGCTTGGCTTCCTGCGCCATGAAGTGTTTTTGCACGAGGTCCGCGTGCTTGGCGGCGGCTTCCTCGAGGGTCAGGACGACGAGGCCGGCCTTGACCAGATCTTCGGCGGGCGCGGTGGCACCCAAGAGGCGGTTGTTGCCGAAAACAAAACGCGCGGCCGATTCACCGAGCCCGGTGGAGCGTCCGACCAACGCGGCGGCATCGCTCACCGCGCCGGGATAGCGGAAGGCGTCGAGCGCGAGCGCTTTGACGTTGGAGAAGCGCCATTTTTCGTCCTTGGCCGCGGGCAGCGGAAGTTTTTGGAAATCTTCCCAGCCGCGCTTGCGCGATGCGACGAACCATTCGGGCCATTGGCCTTCGACGAGGGCGCCTTCCATCAGGGGGACGCCGGAAACGGGAGCGGATGCCATGATCATGTGCGGTCCTCCGGGCCGATCAGCCGACCGAACCTTCCATTTCGAGGTCGATGAGGCGTTTCAATTCGACGCTGTATTCCATGGGGAATTCGCGCACGAGATCGTTGATGAATCCGTTGACACTCAGGCTCATGGCCTGCGCTTCGGTCAGCCCGCGCTGCTGCATGTAGAAGATCTGCTCTTCGCTCACCTGGCTGACGCTGGCCTCGTGCTGGCAGGCGTTGCCCGTGCCGCGCACGGTGATGGCCGGATAGGTGTCGGTGCGGCTGTTCGTGTTGATAAGCAACGCGTCGCACTCCGTGTTGTTTTTGCAGCCCTTGAGGTGGCGCGGGACGTTGACCAATCCGCGATAAGTGGCGCGGCCGGTGCCGACGCTGATCGACTTCGAGACGATGTTGCTCGTCGTGTCGTCCGCAGCATGGATCATTTTCGCGCCGGTGTCCTGGTGCTGTCCGTCGCCGGCCAGTGCAATGGAGATGACTTCGCCGCGGGCCCCTCGGCCTTTCATGACCACGCCGGGATATTTCATGGTCAGGCGCGAACCGATGTTGCAGTCGATCCATTTGACCTCGGCGTCTTCCATGGCCAGACCGCGCTTGGTCACGAGGTTGAAAACGTTGTTCGACCAGTTTTGCACGGTGATGTATTGGATTTTCGCACCCTTGAGCGCGACGAGCTCGACCACCGCGCTGTGCAGCGTGGCCGTGTCGAACTTCGGCGCGGTGCAACCTTCCATGTAAGTCACCTCGGCGCCTTCGTCGGCGATGATGAGCGTGCGCTCGAATTGGCCGAAGTTTTCCGCGTTGATGCGGAAGTAGGCCTGCAACGGATGCGAGACCTTCACGCCCGGCGGGACGTAGATGAACGAACCGCCGCTGAAGGTGGCGCCGTTCAGCGCGCTGAACTTGTTGTCCCCGGTCGGGATGACTTTGCCGAACCATTTGCGGAAAATTTCCGGGTGCTCTTTGAGACCCTCGGTGCTGCCGACGAAGATGACACCCTGCTTGCCGACCGCTTCCTTGATGTTGGAGTAGGCCGCCTCGCTGTCGAACTGCGCTTCGACGCCGGCGAGGAACTTGCGCTCCTGCTCGGGGATGCCGAGGCGCTCGAAAGTTTTCTTCACATCCTCCGGCACTTCATCCCACGACCTCTTTGGCTTTTGGCCCTGCGAAAGGTAGTAGCGGATGTTGTCGAAGATGATGTTGTCGAGATCCTTCGAAGCCCAGTGGGTCGGCATGGGTTTCTCGAGGAATTTTTTCAGCGCGTCTTTGCGGAACTCGCGGATCCAATCAGGTTCGCCTTTGACGTCGCAGATGTAATCGATGGTCTTCTCGTTCAACCCGGTGCCGGCATCGAATTCGTAATCGACGTCGTAGCGGAAGTTCCCTTTCTCGCGGTCGATCTCCAACTGGTTTTGTGCGTCGCTCATGGTGTGTCCTTTCAGGCGCCGACGGGCTCGGCTTCCGGTTCGATGGCCCAGTCGTAGCCTTCGGCTTCGAGTTTGAGGGCGAGTTCCTTCGTGCCGCTCTCGACGATGCGGCCGTTGACCATGACGTGGACAATGTCCGGCACGATGTAGTTGAGCAGACGTTGGTAGTGGGTGATGACCAGCATGCCGGTATCCGGGCCGCGCAGCGAGTTGACCCCGTGCGAAACGATCTTGAGCGCATCGATGTCGAGACCGGAGTCGGTTTCGTCGAGCAGGGCGAAGGTCGGCTGGAGCATGGCCATCTGCAGGATCTCGCAGCGCTTTTTCTCGCCGCCGGAGAAACCCTCGTTGACCGAGCGCGAGGTGAAATTGCGCGGCATCTCGAGGAGGTCCATCTTCTCGTAAAGTTTGGCGTAATACTCGGTCGCCTCGAGTTCGTCGCCCTCGGGCAAGCGGGCCTGCAGGGCGGCACGGAGAAAATTGGCGATGGTCACGCCCGGGATTTCGCTCGGGTATTGGAAAGCCAGGAAGATGCCTTTGCGCGCGCGCTCGTCCGGCTCCATCTCGAGGATGCTCTCGCCGTCAAAAAGGACATCGCCCGAGGTCACCGTGTAATCGGGGTGACCGGCAATCACTTTGGCCAGCGTGGACTTGCCCGAGCCGTTCGGGCCCATGATGGCGTGGACTTGTCCGGTCGGCAGGTCGAGGGAAAGTCCGCGGAGAATCTCGCGGTCGCCGATGCTGACGTGAAGGTTGTCGATTTTGAGGTGCTTCATAAGATTATTTTTTGCGGCAGTCGGCGCAGAGGCCGCGCAGGGAAACTTCCTGAGTCGTCACGGTGTAGCCGCGCGGGAGTTGGTGGAGCTTTTCCAGCTCGGCGCCGGGGAGCAGCGGAACGTCCATCACCCCGCCGCACTGGGTGCAGGTGAAGTGTCCGTGCTTGGAGTTGTTCGCGCAGTAGCGGGTCGAACCGCTGTCGAGATGGACTTTGCGGACGAGGCCGCGGTCGGCCAACGTCTCGAGGACATTGTAAACCGTGGCCAGAGAAAGCGTTTCCATTTCCGGTTTGGCCCGGAGAAAAACCTCCATGGCGGTCGGGTGGTCCTGCCGGCCGAGAAGAACCTCGTAGACATGCTTGCGCTGGCGGGTCAGACGCAGTCCGTCCTGCGCGATCGATTCCTCGTAGCGTTTGAGCTGCGACTTCTGGCTGGGCGTTTTGACCGTCATGGCGGGAGCGGGAAGGTATCGGCGCATCAAATTGTTTCAAGAATAATTCTTAATAAGAGTTCGCGCCGGAGCGGGACGGCGGATGCACAGGATGCTATGTAGGTGGGTGCCTATGTCCCGATTCCGCGCCATTTTCCTGATTCTCTGCCTGAGCGGCGCCTCCTCGACGGCAGAAACGCCGGACAGGGTGGTCAGCCTCGCCCCGAGCATCACGCAAACCGTGCGTTATCTGGGGGGGGAAGACCGGTTGGTTGCGGTGACTTCATTTTGCGAGGCGCCGGACAACATCGCCCGTCTGCCGGGCGGGATCCTGGCCGATCCGGAAGCCGTGCTTGGACTCGCCCCCGATCTGGTGCTCTGCACGACGATGACACCCGCAACCACGCGGCGGCAGCTCGCCGCGCTGGGGTTGCGCGTCGAAGTGGTTGACACGCCATCCCTCGATGCGATCAGCGCGGAAACCGCGCGCATCGCCGGTATGCTGGGCGTCGACGCACCCGCGGAGGAGGCGCCCTTTTCCGCGGCGAACGGACCGACGGCAGCCCTGCTTTTTGGCGCCGACACCGGCTACAGCGCGGGCTGCGGGACACATGCCCACGAAATTCTCGAAGCCGCGGGACTGCGCAACATTGCGGCGGAGGTCTCCGGCCCGTGGCCCCAGTTGGGCGAGGAATTCCTCCTCGCCAAAGACCCGGAAATTATCGTCATCGCCGATTATGGTGACGCCAAGCGCGAGGATATCCTGGCCATGTTGCGCGCGCATCCGGTGCGCAGTCATTTGCGCGCGGTGCGAAACGGGGATGTGATTGTTTTTCCGGCGGGCGCTCTCACTGTGCCGGGCCCCGATGCTCTGGCTGCCGCACCGCAACTGCGCGCCGCCGTTGAATCCCGATGAAGTCCCCCGCCCTATCCGCCTCCGATCTGCGCGCCGGTTACGGCGCCGCCGATGTCCTGCGCGGGATCGCTTTCGACCTGCATGCCGGCGAAGTGATCGGGGTCGTCGGTCCGAACGGCTGTGGCAAGAGCACGCTGCTGCGGGCGCTCACCGGGTTGCTGCCCTTGCGCAGCGGATCAGTGCGCTTCGGCCATCGCGACTTGTCGGAGATCGCGCCGCGCGAACGGGCCCGCCTCTGCGCCGTGCAACCGCAGACCGAGGCGCCGGTCTTCGATTTCGACGTGCGGCGCTTTGTTCTGCTCGGGCGCCACGCGTTGCGTCCGCTGCTCGGGTGGGCTGCAACGGCGGACATCACGGCGGTGCACAGCGCGCTGGCCTGCGCACATCTGGAAAACCTCGCCGGCCGCAGCGTGCGCGAGTTGAGCGCGGGCGAATGGCAACGCGCCCTGCTCGCGCGCGCGCTGGCCCAGGAAACACCGGTGCTTTTGCTCGATGAGCCGGTGGCCCATCTCGATCCGGGTCATCGTCACGAGGTTCACGTGCTGCTGCGCGATCTCGCCCGCAGCCAAAACAAAGCGATCCTCTGCGTTTCGCACGACCTCAACTTGGCGGCGGAGTTCAGCGACCGTCTCATGGTCATGCAAAACGGGACGATCCGCGCGCTGGGAACGCCCGAGGACGTTTTGCGCGACGACCTGCTGCAGGAAGTGTTCGACTGCGACTCGCTGCGTTCCGGGAAAAATCCCTTCAGCGGAAAAACGGGGGTTTTCTTCGCGTCATGAAAACCGGAATGCGCCTCGTCCTTCTCACCGCTGCGGTGCTGGCAGTGATCTGCGCAGCCCTTTGCATCGGTCCGACACAACTGCTGGATCTGCCCAAACTTCTCGCCCTGCTCGGGGGATCGGAGCGCACGCCCGAACTCGAACGCGCCGCGCTCGTGCTGTGGGAACTGCGGTTGCCGCGCGTTCTGCTCGCCGCCGCGGCGGGCGTCAATCTCGCTCTGGGCGGACTGCTGCTGCAGACCATTTTCCGCAATCCGCTGGCCGAACCGTATCTGCTCGGGCTTTCCTCGGGCGGCGCGCTAGGCGCAGTGGCCGCCCTTGCGGCGGGAGCGACCGCAACAGTCTGGCCCGCGCTGGCCGGAAGTTTGGCCGTGGCCGCGGTTGTCCTCCTGCTTTGCCGCCGACGGATCGCATCGGATCTGCCGTCGCTTCTCCTCGCCGGTGTGGCGCTGGGCGCTTTGGCCCAGGCATTCACCACGGCGATCATCCTGCGCTTCGATCCGGGCGCCATGCGGAGCATTCTGTTCTGGCTGATGGGCAGTTTCGCCCGATGCGGATGGAACGAGGTGTGGATGCTGGTTCCCGCCGCGCTCGTCGGATGCGTGCTCGTCGTCTTGTTGCACCGGCCGCTCGACATTTTGGCGCTCGGCAGCGAAAGCGCGCACCACCTCGGCGTTCGCGTGCGGGCCCTGCAGTTGGGCGGGATCGCGCTCGCCGCCATCCTCGCCGCGCTGACTGTGGCCGCGTGCGGCACACTCGGGTTTATCGGGCTGATGGCCCCGCACATCGCGCGGCGGATCGTCGGTGCAGGTCACGCGGCGACCGCACCAGCCGCTGCGCTCGTCGGAGCGGGCCTGACCGTGGTCTCGGACCTGGCCGCGCGATCCATTCTCGCCGGGACGGAATTGCCCGTCGGAGTTGTGACCGGTGCGCTGGGCTGCGTGTTTTTCCTCGCGCTGCTGCTGCGCAAACGTTGAGCTGGGCGCATGGTCAACATTTCCATCCGTTACGAAGGCAGCTTGCGCTGCGCGGCAACGCACGGGCCGTCGGGACAAACGCTTTTCACCGACGCGCCCGTCGACAACCACGGCAAAGGCGAATCGTTCTCGCCTACCGACTTGGTCGCAACGGCGCTTGGCACGTGCATGGCGACCATCATGGGCATCGTGGCCGAGCGCCATCAGATCGACCTTGCCGGCATGAAGATCGAAGTGACCAAGGAAATGTCGAAAGACGCCCCGCGGCGCATCGCGCGGCTGGCAACCGTGATCGACGTGCCTCTGCCCGCGGACCATCCGGACCGCGAGCTTCTCGAGCGGGCCGCGCTGACCTGTCCCGTGCACCAGAGCCTGCACCCCGAGATCGAGAAACCTTTGGACTTTCGGTGGGTCCGCTGAGGAAACCGCAGGGACCGCAGACGACACCGAGAGGACCCCGATTCCAGAAAACTCCGCGTTCTCCGCGTCCTCCGCGGCCGACGTTTGGTTTGGGCCGCTGCTGACGGTGTTGTGATCGGGCCTGTTCTCGGGCATGCTCGCCGCCATGCGCATCGTCCGTCCACGCGACAAAAACTACGCAAGATTCGTCCGGTCGCTCGATCGCCGCGCCCGCGCCACGCCGGCTGTCGAGAAAACCGTGCGCGACGTCATCGCAGCCGTGGAGCGCGAGGGCGATGCGGCATTGATTCGCTACACCGAAAAATTCGGCGGTCCCGCACTCACCGCGAAAGAACTGCGCGTTCCCGCTAAAGAACTGTCCGCGGCCTGGAAAACGCTCGATGCGCCGACCAAACGGGCTCTCTCGGCCGCGCACAAAAATATCCGCACCTTCGCGCAGCGCAGTCTGCGCAAGAATTGGTCCGCGCGCAACGCGCAGGGCGCCAAAGTCGGGGAACGGTTCGATCCATTCCATCGCGTCGGCATCTACGTGCCGGGCGGGACGGCGCCGCTGGTTTCCACGTCGCTGATGACCTGCACTTACGCGGCAGCCGCCGGCGTGCCGGAGATTGTCGCGGTCACTCCCGCGGGCCGCGACGGCAAAGTGAGCAAAGCGCTGCTCGCCGCACTTCATCTGGCCGGCGCAACCGAAGTCTACAAAGCCGGCGGCGCGCAGGCCGTGGCCGCGCTGGCCTGCGGGACGAGGACAATCCGTCCCGTGGCGAAAATCTTCGGTCCGGGCAACAGCTACGTGGTCGAGGCCAAGCGGCAACTTTTCGGACGCGTGGCGGTCGATCTTCTGCCGGGACCGAGCGAAATCCTCGTCATCGCCGACCGCAAAGCGAATCCGGCGTGGGTGGCGGCCGACCTTCTGGCGCAGGCCGAGCACGGAGCGGACAGCATCGCACTGCTCCTTACGGACTCCGCACCGCTTTTGAAATCGGTCGAGCGCGAGATCGACCGGCAGGCGTCCGAACTGACGCGCGGCGCCATCCTGAAAAAATCGCTTCGTTCGGCGGCGCTGGTCCTCGTGCCGCGCATGGCCGATGCCGTGGCCATCGCGAACAACTTTGCCTCGGAGCACGTTTCCCTGCAGGTGGCGGAACCGGCAAAGCTCGCGCCGAAGCTGACCACATCGGGCGCGATTTTCCTCGGCGGCTACTCGCCGGTGGCGGCCGGGGATTTTCTGGCCGGACCGAGCCACGAGTTGCCGACGGGCGGCGCGGGCAAGTCCTTCGCCGGCCTCACCGCCGACCAATTCCAGCGCCGCACCAGTTTGGTCGAACTCGGACGCTCTTCCCTGCGCAAATCCGTTCCTATCATCGAGGCCTTCGCGCGGGTCGAGGGACTCGACGCGCACGGACGTTCGGCGTCCATCCGCCTGGAATGATCTGGCGGACAAGCCGGCGCACGTTCGACTTGGGCGAACGCGGCGTGATCATGGGCATCCTCAATGTGACGCCCGACTCGTTTTCCGACGGCGGGAATTACATCGACACGGAAACTGCGGTAGCGCACGCGCTGCAGATGGTTGAGGAAGGCGCGGAAATCGTCGATGTGGGCGGCGAATCAACCAGACCGGGCGCGGCGGAAGTCTCGTCCGTCGAGGAAATCCGGCGCGTCATTCCCGTCATCAAAATGCTGCGCGGGAGATCGGAGACCGCCATCAGCATCGACACATCGAAAGCCGAAGTGGCCCGCGCTGCGCTGGAGGCAGGAGCGGAGATCATCAATGACGTCACCGCCCTGACCGGCGATCCGTCCATGGCCGCTGTCGCGGCGCAGAGCAAAGCCGGTGTCGTGCTCATGCACATGCAGGGCACGCCGCGCAGCATGCAAAAGGACCCTCGCTACGACGACGTTGTCATCGAGGTGAAGGACTATCTCGCGTCACGCCTTCTCGCAGCGCGCAAAGCGGGCATCGAGGAGGAGCGCATTGCCATCGATCCGGGCATCGGTTTCGGCAAGACCCCGGCGCACAACTGGGCCCTGATTCGCGAGCTCGGAGTTTTCGCGCGATCGGGTCGCCCGGTCCTGCTCGGCGTGTCGCGCAAATCGCTGCTCAAAGGCATGGCGGGCGACGACACGGCGCGGCGCGACGCAGCCACGGCGGCGCTCACCGCCATCGGGCGTTCAAAAGGCGCGCGGATATTCCGCGTTCACGAAATCGCGGGTAATCTTGCCGCGCTGCGCACGGCGGAGCAGGTGGACCGCAGAACCCCGGTGCAATAAGTCGGATCAAAGAATCGCGATAGGGACATCGCGATCCACTTTAACGAGAGCTACTCGCTCTTGCGGTTGTCCCGCTGGACGACAAACGAGTTGTTGATGATGTCGATGATGCGCTGTCCGGGCAGCACTTTGTCCGAGAGCGCGTCGATGTTGCCGTCCTCGCCGATGACGAACACGGCGAAGTTGCCCTGCACCCCGTAGATGGAGGAGACGTAGTTGGGATCGGCGGCGAGGACGAAGGGGATGTTCGAGCGGATGACGCCCGATTCCCGCGTAAAAGCGGCGATGGCGACCATCTTTTCGTTGCCGAGGAGTTGGTAGAGTTTTTTGAGCTGGCCGACTTGCGCGCGGAAAATCCGCTGCCGGGGCGACTCGGCGACGATCAGGACAACAGGTTGCCCGCGCAGCGATTTGAGACTTTTGCCTTTGGCGCTGGAGGAGAGCCAGACGAAATCGGGGGCGGGACGGACGACTTCGGCCGCCGCGAGCGACGGGAGAAGCAGGGCCAGGGCAAGAATGAGGATGCGCATGGGGATGGGGTGCGCTAGACGCGCATGATCTCGGCTTCCTTCGATCCGACCTGCGAATCGACGTCGGCCACGTATTTGTCGGTCAGTTTCTGGATTTGGGTTTCGGCGCTTTTGAGATCGTCTTCGGTCAGGGCGCCGTCCTTCTGCGATTTTTTGGCGGCATCCATGGCATGGCGCCGTGCCGCGCGGATGCGCACGCGCGTTTCCTCGGCCATGGTCTTGACTGTTTTGACCAGATCTTTGCGGCGCTCCTCGCTCAACTCGGGAATGGGCAGGCGGATGATTTTGCCGTCCACCGAAGGCGTGATGCCGACCTTCGATTCGTTGATCGCTTTTTCGATGGCTTTGGCATTGGAGACATCGAAGGGCGTGATGACGATGAGCCGGGCTTCGGGCGTGCTGATCAGCGCGAGCTGCTTGAGCTTCATCGATGATCCGTAGGCCTCGACATCGATGCCCTCGACCAAGGCGGGCGAGGCCTTGCCGGTGCGCACGCTGGAGAACTCGTGCTTCATGAAATCGAGGGCTTTTTCCATGCCCTCCTCGGCGGTGAAAAGAATTTCGTCCATGGGAAAATCAGGAGGAGACCAACGTGCCGACCGGCTCGCCGAGCACGGCGCGTTGGATGTTGCTGGGCTCGGACATGTCAAACACCACTATCGGCATCTTGTTGTCCATGCAAAGACTGAATGCGGTCGAGTCCATGACCTGCAGGCGGCTTTGCAGGGCGTCGGAGAAGGTGATGCGGTCGAACTTTTTCGCGCCGGGGTTGGTTTTCGGGTCGGCATCGTAGATGCCGTCGACTTTGGTCGCCTTGAGGATGACGTCCGCCCCGATCTCGTTGGCGCGCAGGGCGGCGGTGGTGTCGGTGGAAAAGAAAGGATTGCCCGTGCCGGCGACGAAAATGACGACGCGCCCCTGCTCGAGGTGGCGCATGGCGCGGCGCAGGATGAAAGGTTCGGCCACGTTGTTCATCTCGATGGCCGTCTGCACGCGGGTGGTCACACCGATGTCCTCGAGCCCGCTCATCAGCGCCATGCCGTTGATCACCGTGGCGAGCATGCCCATGTAGTCGGCGGTCGCGCGGTTCATGCCGCGGTGCGACGCGGCGAGGCCGCGCCAGATGTTCCCGCCGCCGATGACCACGGCGACCTCGACCCCGAGGGCCTGCACTTCCTTGATCGCGTTGGCCAGCGAATTGACGATCTGGGGCGAGATGTTGTCCTTGCTGCCGTGCTCGCGCAGGGCTTCGCCGCTGAGTTTGAGGACGATGCGGCGGTATTTCGGCGTTTGCGGCATCCGGGCAAGGTAGCGAAGGCCGCGCACCCTCTAGAAGCGAAAAAGAAACATCCCCTCGCCGGCCATCCGTCGTAAGATGGGAAAGATGACGACGTCGTCCGTCGAGTTGCCGCAGACCATCCCGGTCATGGCCCTGAGCGGGGTGACGCTTTTCCCCAACGCCCTGCTGCCGCTCTACATTTTCGAGCCGCGCTACCGTCGGATGCTGGAGTCGGTGCTGGCCGGGGACCGCATTTTTGCGGTCGGCATGGTCCGGCCCGACACGGGCGAAGAGAGCATTTTTCCCGTGGCGGGAGCGGGTCTGGTGCGGGCCTGCGTTGGCCAACCCGACGGCACCAGCCAACTCATCCTGCAGGGCATCGGGCGTGTCCGTTTCCAGAGCTTCCCGCAAACCGAACCCTACCTCATCGGGCGCGCGGAACCGGTCCTGACCGTCAACGACGACGAGGAGGCGGCGGACAAACTGGGCGCGGAACTGCAGGACATCTGCATGGGTCTTGTTTCGCGCGGGGTCGAATTGCCCGAGCCGTTCACGCGTGCGGTCGGCGAAATGGACGACCCGGCGGTGCTCGGGGACCTCGTCGCGCAACACCTCGTGCGCGAACCGCTCTCCGCTCAGGAAATCCTCGGCGAAACAAATCTTCCCGCGCGGCTGCGCCGGCTTGTTGCCGTTTTGCGGCAGGAATGGCAGCAATTTCCGACCTGAACTGCGTTTGCGCCGTGCCAAGCGACAGGGTGCGGCGTTAAAAAGCGCCGTGCTTGAACTTTTTCCCGAACCCGAGGAACCGAAACGCCCGTGGAGCGTGACGCGGCTCAACCGCGAAGTGCGTTCCTGCCTCGAAGGCACAATCGGGAAGGTTTGGATCGAGGGCGAGGTTTCCAATCTCCGCCGTCAGCCGTCCGGCCACCAATATTTCAGCCTGAAAGACGAGGCGTGCCAGATCTCGTGCGTCCTTTTCCGCAGCGCGGGGGCGTCGGGGCCCGCGCTGCGCGACGGCATGCAGGTCGAACTTTCGGGACAGATCAGCGTGTACGAACCGCGCGGACAATACCAAGTGGTGGTGCGCCGCGTGCAACCGCGCGGCGCCGGCGAACTCGAAGCCAAGCTGCGCGCGCTGCAGGAAAAATTGCGGGCCGAAGGGCTGTTTGATCCCGCGCGGAAACGCACCCTGCCGCCGCATCCTTCCCGTGTCGGCGTGGTGACATCACCGAGCGGCGCGGCCATCCGCGATTTCCTGCATATCCTGCGCCGGCGTGCGCCGCATCTCGCCGTCTTCATCGCGCCCGTGCGCGTGCAGGGGCGCGGCGCGGCGCACGAAATCGCCGCGGCCATCGAGTCGTTCTCCGAGACCGGGCGCAGCGGGTTTCCCGCCGTCGACGTGGTCGTGGTCACGCGCGGCGGCGGCAGCCTCGAGGATTTGTGGGAATTCAACGAAGAGGTCGTGGCCCGCGCCATCGCGGCGTGCCGTATACCGGTTATCTCCGCCGTTGGACACGAGATCGACCACACCACGTCGGACCTTGCCGCGGACGTGCGCGCCCCCACCCCGAGCGCGGCGGCCGAAATTCTCAGCGCGGACCGCGCCGAGACATTGCAGCGTTTGTCTTCGCTGCTGCGCAGGCTGCAACGCGAGACGGAAGCGATGCTCGAACTGGCCCGCTCGCGACTGGATGCGCGCCTTTCCTCGGCCGGATTTCTTCTCCCTTCGCGGCGCATTGCCGATCTGCGTCAGCAGACCGACGATTTGCGCATGCGCGGCGCCGACGCGGTTCGCAGCCACCTCGATTCGCTGATCCAACGGACACGACATGCCTCCTCGGTCCTCCGCGCCAGAGAACCATCCGCGCGCCTTGCCGCCTGGCACCAAAGCTTGGGGCAGCTTGAGCTTCGTCAAACCCGCGCGGTCGGCGCCTCGCTAGCCATCCGCCGCCAGGGACAATCGCGCGCCGCACACGCGCTCGAATTGCTCGGACCGCGCCAGACGCTCGCCCGCGGCTTCACCATGACTCTCGACGCGCAGCGCCGCCCACTTACCTCCGCGGCCCAAGCGGCGCGCGAGGACAAAATCACCACCGTATTTGCCGACGGGGAGGTCGCTTCGCGACCCGAAAACTAGGCGGCGAATTCGCGCTCGCGCGGGGTGGCGCGGTTCCAGAGCGGCCATTCGCCTTCCGCGTGGAACACGCAGTGCTGGCCCAGCGCTTGCTCCAGAAGTTTGAGGTATGCAGTGCGGCGTATTTCCACCGCGCCGAACATCTCGAGGTGATCCGTCACCCACTGGATGTCGAGCAGGCCGAAATTGCGCTCGCGCAGAATTTCGACGAGCGAGAGCAAGGCCAACTTCGACGCCTCACTCACCCGCGAGAACATGGATTCGCCGAAGAACGCCCCGCCGAGTTGGACGCCGTAAAGGCCGCCGGCCAGACGGCCCTCGGACCAGACCTCCACGCTGTGCGCCGCACCCTGCGCGTGCAACTGCGAGTAGACGCGCGCGATGGACGGGTCGATCCACGTCTCCGGGCGCTCGGCGCAGCCCGAGACGACTTCGTCGAACGCGCTGTTGATCGTCACGGCGAACCCGAGCCGCGGCAAAGCGCGTCGGAAACCATGCGGCAGGCGGAATTCCGCGAGCGGAAGGATCCCGCGCGGATCCGGCGAGAACCAGCGCAGGCGCCCGTCCCCGCACCCCATGGGGAAAAACCCGTCGCGGTAAGCGCGAAGCACCGAGACAGGGCTGAGCCGCTCCGGCGGGAAGGACTGGGAAACGAGGTCCGACATCGCCCCATACATTTGCCGCAAACCCGCCGTCCACGCAACCCGGTCATTACGGATTGCCGGCCGGACCATCCGGACCTATTAAAGAGGGTTCCGCCAAAAGCGACCTCAGCATGATCTCAGACAACGCCAACCCGAAGCCTTTGAGCAAGGTCGAGGACATCAAAGTAGCCAGCAACTACCTGCGCGGCACGCTCGCCGCCAGCCTCGAGGACCGCTCCACCGGGGCCATCTCGGACGACGACACGACCGTCTCGAAATTCCACGGCATCTACCAACAGGACCACCGCGACCAGCGCAACGAGCGCAAGAAGGCCGGGTTGGAAAAAGCTTTCATCTTCATGATCCGCATCCGCGTGCCCGGCGGTGTCTGCACGCCGGAGCAATGGCTCAAAATCGACGCCCTGGCGGACCAATACGGCAGCCACACGCTCAAACTGACGACGCGCCAGGCTTTCCAGCTGCATTTCATCACCAAGGACGTCCTCAAGACCACCATGCAGGGGATCAATGACGCCGTGATGGACTGCATCGCCGCCTGCGGCGACGTGAACCGCAACGTCATGGCCAACCCGAACCCGTATCAGTCGGCCCTGCACGGACCCGTGCTCGACGACGCCCGCGCGGTCAGCACCCACCTCACGCCGCGTACCCGCGCGTATCACGAGGTTTGGTTGGACGGTGAAAAAGTCTCGGCCGACGACGAGGAAGAGCCGATCTACGGAAAGACGTATCTGCCACGCAAATTCAAAACCGGCTTCGCCGTGCCGCCGAGCAACGACGTCGACATCTACACGCAAGACCTCGGATTCATCGCCATCGGAGAAGACGGCAAACTTCTCGGCTACAACCTTTCGGTCGGCGGCGGTCTTGGCATGTCGCACGGCGACACCAAGACGTATCCGCGTCTGGCCAATGTCATCGGCTACCTCCCGCGCGAGAAAGTCGTCGAAGTCGCGGAAAAAGTCCTCACCGTGCAGCGCGATTTCGGCGACCGCACCAACCGCAAGCACGCGCGCCTCAAATACACCATCGAGGACCGCGGGGTGGATTGGTTCAAAAGCGAACTCGAATCGCGCCTCGGCTGGAAACTCGGCGAGACGCGTCCGTTCGAATTCACCAGCTCGGGCGACCGCTACGGATGGACCAAGGGCACGGATGGCAACTGGCACTACGGGCTGTTCATCCAGAACGGGCGCCTGCGCGACACCGAGGATCTGCCCGCCAAGACCGGCCTGCGCGAGATCGCCAAAATCCACACCGGCGACTTCCGCCTCACCGCCAACCAGAACCTGGTCATCGGCGGCGTGACCGAGGAGCAGAAGCCGCGCATCGAGGCCCTGCTCAAACAATACAAACTCGACATCCCCGAGCGCATCACCGGCCTGCGTTTGAACTCCATGGCCTGCGTCGCCCTGCCCACCTGCGGCCTCGCGCTGGCGGAAAGCGAACGCTATCTGCCGCAACTGGTGAGCGAACTCGACCAAGTGATCGAGGAATGCGGACTGCGCGAGACGGAGATCGTCATCCGCATGACCGGATGCCCCAACGGCTGCGCGCGCCCCTACCTCGGCGAGATCGGCTTCGTCGGCCGAGCCCCCGGCAAATACAACATTTACCTCGGCGCGGCCTTCGACGGTGCGCGGTTGAACAAACTCTACAAGCCGTCGGTCAAATCCGAGGACATCGTCAACGAACTCGCCCCGATCATCCGCCGCTACGCCACCGAGCGGCAGGAAGGCGAACACTTCGGCGATTTCACCATCCGCGCGGGCTACGTCAAAGCGACAACCGAAGGCCGCCTCTTCCACGAGGACATCATGGCCTGAGGAATTCATGGCCTGAGGAGTTGTAGCGGCGGTCTGCCACCGCCGGTGCTTTACAGATCCGGCTCCGGCGGTCGCAGACCGCCGCCACAAATGGAGGGTTATACCAAACACCAAAAGGTCGTGGACTTATCGGTAGAGCGTTGTTGGTAGG